>NZ_JACEXH010000192.1:0-5677 GCF_014525465.1 Actinotalea sp. JY-7885
CGGTCGAGGGCCGCGGCGAGCGACGCGCGCCACACCGGCGAGCGCAGCGCTCCCCCGGTCGCGCGCACCTCGGTGACCGGGTGCAGGGCGTCGAGGCGCCGGACCAGGTCGGCCAGCTGGAGCGCGACGCCCTCGACGGCGGCGCGCACGAGGTGGCCGCGTCGGTGGCGTGCGGCCAGCCCGAGGTAGGCGCCCGGCAGGGTCGGGTCCCACGAGGGGGCGCGCTCCGGCAGGAGGTGGGGCAGCATCACCAGCCCGTCGCTGCCCGGCGGGACGGCCGCGGCCTCCGCCAGCAGCAGCGCCTCGGGGGCGTCGTGGTGCCCGCGCAGCTCGGGCGCGAACGCGTCGACGGCCCAGCCGAGCGCCACGCCTCCCGTGCTCACGGCGCCCCCGACGACGGACAGGTCGCCGCTGAGGGCGTAGCAGAACAGCGCGGGGTCGAGCCGCTCGGGCTGGTGCGCGATGACGGTGCGCACCGCGCCGGAGGTGCCGAGCGAGAGCCCGAGCACGCCGGGCGCGAGCGCGCGCACCCCCAGGTTGCCCAGGGGCCCGTCGGCGCCGCCGGCCACGACCGGCGTCCCGGCCGGCAGGCCGAGCCTGCGGGCGACGTCCGGGAGGAGGGCCAGGCGCTCCTCCGGCTCGACGACCCGGGGCAGGTGCGCGGCCGTGGTGCCGGCGACCGCCAGCGCGTGCGGGTCCCATGCCCGCGTCCGCCGGTCCCACAGGCCCGAGGCGGAGGCCGAGGACCGCTCGGTCACCACCTTCCCCGTGAGGTGGGCGAGCACGAGGGCCTTGAGGTCCGCCCAGCACGCGGTGCGGGCGACGGTCGCCGCGTCGTGCCGGGCCAGCCACGCGAGCTTGGTCAGCGGGGACATCGGGTGGACGGGCGTGCCGGTGCGGTCGTGGAGCACGGCCGCCGCGCCCGACGCCCGCAGCTGCCCGGCGACGT
Source organism: Actinotalea sp. JY-7885 (assembly GCF_014525465.1). Lineage (NCBI taxonomy): Bacteria > Bacillati > Actinomycetota > Actinomycetes > Micrococcales > Cellulomonadaceae > Actinotalea > Actinotalea sp. JY-7885. The sequence continues at coordinate 950 of NZ_JACEXH010000192.1, forward strand.
CCGCCGCGCGCCCGTCGGCCCAGGTCAGGAGCGGCGTCGTGGGCAGACCGGCGGCGTCCAGGCCGGCGAGCCCGTGCATCGCCGCGCTCACCGCGACGCCGGCGACGTCCGCACCGCCGACCGCGCGGACGCACTCCCCGAGGGCCCGCTCCAGGGCGCGCAGCACGTGCGCCGGGTCCTGCACCTGGTGGCCCGGTGCCGGCTCGAGCAGCGGGTAGTGGCGGCTCGCGACGCTGCGCCGTCCCGTGCCGACCTCGAAGGCGACGGCCTTGACGGCGGTCGTGCCGACGTCGAGCCCGACGACCACCCGCGCCCGGTGTCCGGTGGACCCGGCGGCCGCGGCACCCGTGCCGCTCATGGCCGCGCGACCTCCTCGATCTGGGCGAGCACCGCGGCGAGCACCGTCTCGTCCTGCGCGACCTCGGGGTCCAGCAGCGCGAGGACCCGGCGCACCGCGGGTGCCGTCGGCCCGGACGCGGCGACGCGCAGCCGCTCGCCGTCGGGGTCGCGCAGCGGGGCGTCGCCCCGCAGGTGGTGGATCCAGGCGGCGACGACGCGGCTGGCGCCCGCCGCGAGCCCGCCCCGGGCGCGCTCCGCCCGCAGCGTCGGCAGGACGCGCACGGGCAGCTTGAGGGAGCCGTCCGCCGCGATCTGGTCCAGCCGGTGCCGGATGCTCGGGTTCGCGAAGCGCTCGAGGAGCGCGGCGCGGTAGGCGGCGACGTCGGCGGCGGGCAGGGGCACATGGGCGGAGGCCTCGTCCCACCACTGCTCGACCCAGCCCCGGCAGGTCTCGTCCGCGATCGCCTCGGCGACGGTGCCGTGGCCGCGCGCGAGGCCGGCGTACGCGAGCAGCGAGTGGGCGCCGTTGAGGAGCCAGAGCTTGCGGCGCTCGTACGGCTCCACGTCGGGGACCACGAGCGCGCCCGCGGCCTCCCACGCCGGCCGCCCGGCGGCGAAGGTGCCCGCCATGACCCACTCGCTGAACGGCTCGGTGGTCACCGGGGCCGCGTCGAGCGCTCCGGTGACGGCGCGGACGCGGGCCACGTCCTCGGCGGTCGGCTCCGGCGTGATCCGGTCGACCATCGTGGTCACCGCCGTCACGTGCGCCGCGGCCCACGCCGCGAGCGCCGGGTCCAGCGCCTCCGCGAGGTCGAGGACGGCCCGGGCCACGGCCGCGCCGTTGCCGGGCAGGTTGTCGCACGGGACCAGGCTGAGCGGGCCCGCGTCGCTCCTGCGGCGTGCCGCGAGGCCGGCGACCAGCCGCCCGGGGGCGGTGGCGACCAGGGCGCGCGGGTCCGCCCGGAGCGCGGCCAGGTCCGCCCCCACGTCGGAGCGGTCCAGGTCGAGGTGCCCGTCCGGCCGCAGCGCGTAACCGGCCTCGGTGACGGTCGTGGTCACGAGCGCGACGCGGGGGTCCGCCAGGTACCGGAGCCACGCCTCGTGGTCGGCCGCCGCGTGGACGGCGGCCACCGACTCGACGACCTCGTACCGGTCCTGCGCCGCGCCCCGCACCGTGAGCGTGTAGACCGCGTCCTGCGCCGCGAGGGCGCGCGCGAGGTCGGGGCGGCGGCCGGTGAAGGCCGCGATCCCCCAGTCGCCGCCGTCGGGGGCGTGCTGGGTGTACCAGGCCTGGTGGGCCCGGAAGAAGCTGCCGAGGCCGAGGTGCACGTGCCGCACCGGCGGGCGGGGCGAGGAGCGGCGGGGGGCACCGCTCGACGACGTCGTCGCTGCGGTCGGTGCGGTGGTCATCCCGCGAGTCTTCAGCGCCCGCACCGGAGCGACAACCGGTTGCCGCCAGTTGCCGGGCGACGTTGCTCCCCGACCGCGGTGACGGCAGGGTGGGGCCCATGACGACGTCGACGACCACCACGCCCGAGACCGCCGCGGTGGTCGGCGACCCGACCAGCGTGCTGACGCCCGACGAGGTCCGCGCGTTCGTGGCCGAGCAGCTCGGCACGCTCGACCTCGACGGGCGCAGCCTGTGCCTCGTGGTCCCCGACGGGACCCGCTCCTGCCCCCTGCCCCTGCTGCTGCGGGCGGTCCACGAGAGCGTGCACGGCCGGGTGACGCACCTGACGGTGCTCGTCGCGCTGGGGACCCACGCACCCATGGGCGAGGCGGAGCTCGCACGCCACCTCGGGTACGCCGAGGGTGAGCTGGCGGCGACCTACCCCGGCACCACGGTCCTCAACCACGAGTGGTGGGACGAGGGCACGTTCGTCACGGTCGGCACCATCACGGCCGACCGCCTGGCCGAGCTGTCCGAGGGCCGCCTGGTGCGCGACGTCGAGGTGCGGCTCAACCGGGCCGTGGTCGAGCACGACGTCACCCTCATCGTCGGGCCGGTCTTCCCCCACGAGGTCGTCGGCTTCTCGGGCGGCAACAAGTACCTGTTCCCGGGCATCGCCGTGAAGGACGTCATCAACGTCTCGCACTGGCTGGGCGCCCTCATCTCCAGCGTCGAGATCATCGGGACGCGCGGGACGACGCCCGTGCGCGCGCTCATCGACGAGGCCGCCGCGCTCGTCCCGGGCGAGCGGCACGCCCTGTGCCTCGTGGTGCGCTCCGGCACGGCCGACCTGCACGCCGCGGCGTTCGGCACGCCCACGTCCGCGTGGGCGGCGGCCGCCGACGTGTCGGCACAGACCCACGTGCGCTACCTCGACGCGCCGGTGCGCCGGGTCCTGTCGCTGATCCCGGAGAAGTACGAGGACATGTGGACGGGCGCGAAGGGCTTCTACAAGGTCGAGCCGGTCGTCGCCGACGGCGGCCAGGTGGTGCTCTACGCGCCGCACATCACGGAGATCTCCGTGATGCACCCGCAGATCGTGGAGATCGGCTACCACTGCCGCGACTACTTCGTGAAGCAGTGGGACCGCTTCAAGGACGTGCCCTGGGGCGACCTCGCGCACTCCACCCACCTGCGCGGCGCGGGCACCTACGACGACGAGCACGGCGAGCGCTGCCGCGTGACGGTCACCCTCGCGACGGGCATCCCGGAGGAGGTCGTGCGCGCCGCCAACCTCGACTACCTGGACCCCGCCGAGGTGGACGTCGACGCGTGGTCCGCCGACCCGGACACGCTCGTCGTGCCGCAGGCGGGCGAGGTCCTGCACCGGCTCCGCGGCGTCGCGCCGTGACCCTCCCCGCGGGCGTCACGCTCGCCGAGGGCGCCGGAGGGCTCCCCGTCGTCCGCGTCGAGAGCCCGGCCGCCACCGCCGTCGTGCACCTCCAGGGTGCCCACGTCCTCGAGTGGGCGCCCCGGGGGCACGGGCCGGTCCTGTTCCACAGCCGCGCGAGCCGGTTCGAGCCGGGCGTCGCCATCCGCGGCGGGATCCCGGTGTGCTTCCCGTGGTTCGGCGGGCACGCGAGCGGCGCGGGACCGGCGCACGGCTTCGCCCGCGTGAGCCGGTGGCGGCTCACGGGGGCCGAGCGGCGGGGCGAGGACGTCGCGCTGCGCCTGGGGCTGGGCGACGACGAGACGACGCGCAGCGGTCCGTGGCCGCACCGCTTCGCCGCCGAGCTCGAGGTCGTCGTCGGGCAGCGCCTGGGGATCACGCTGGCCGTCACCAACCTCGGCGACGCCGAGCTGACGTACGAGGCGGCCCTGCACACCTACCTGCGGGTGGCCGACGTCGGCCGCGTCCGCGTGACGGGGCTGGCGGGGCTGCCGTACCTCGACAAGGCGGCCGGGGGCGAGCGCGTCGGGCCGGGCGCGGAGCCGACGCTCGTCCGGGGCGAGGTCGACCGCGTCTACCTCGGCGCCGGCGAGCCCGTCGTCGTGCACGACGACGGGCGACGGGTCGTGGTGACCACGGACGGGGCCCGCGGCACGGTGCTCTGGAACCCCGGCCCGGACCGGGCTGCGGCGCTGCCCGACCTGGCCGACGACGAGTGGCCCGAGATGCTGTGCGTCGAGGCCGCCGACGTCGGGCAGGGGGCGGTGACGCTGGCGCCGGGCGAGACCGGCCGGACGGTCACCGTCCTCACGGTGGAGCCGGGGGGTCCCGGCGACCGGCGCGCACCGTCCCTCACGCGGTGACCCCTCACGCGGTGACCCCTCACGCGGTGAGCGCCAGGTACGCCACGTCGTCGCCCACCCCGGTGACGTGACCGACCGCGCGCGCGAGCGCCGGGACGGTCGTCAGGAGGCGCTCGGGTCCCAGGCGCAGGACCCGTCCGTCCGCGTCGCGCGCGAGCTCGGCCCAGTAGCACTCCAGCGCGGGGTCGTACCCCCAGCGGGACGCGCGCCAGCCCGGGACGGCTGTGGGGCGCTCGAAGGGCGGACGTGCTGCCATGGCACGAGCATCTCCCCCACCACCGACACGGCCCGGGGGTGACACCGGCCCGCTCAGGACGCAGGCTCGGGACATGTCCCGTCGCGCGGTCGTCGCCGGCCTCCTGGCCGCCGCGCTGACGCTCGGTGTCGCGCAGCTGGTGGCGGCGCTGCTGCCGGTCGGCGCCGCACCGCTGACGGCGGTCGGCGACGCGTTCATCGACGTGACCCCGGGATGGCTCAAGGACCTGGCCATCGGCGCCTTCGGTACGGCTGACAAGACGGCGCTCGTGGTCGCCATGGTCCTCGTGCTGGCGGTGGTCGCGGCCGCGACCGGCCTGCTCGCGGTGCGGTCCCCCGTCGCGGCGAGCGCCGTCGTGCTCGCGATCGGCGTGCTCGGCGGCGTCGTGGCGGCCGGGCGGCCGGGCAACGGCGTCGCCGCCGCGCTGCCC
>NZ_JACEXH010000193.1:0-5676 GCF_014525465.1 Actinotalea sp. JY-7885
GCCCGCAGGCCGAGCAGCGCGTCGTCCTCGGGCCGCACGCCGGCCGCCAGGACCAGCTCGCCGTCGTGCTCGACGAGACCGTCGCCCACGGAGCGCAGGCGCGGGGCCGTGCGGCGGCCCCGCACCAGCACGGGCCGGCGCAGCGACGGTCGCGCGAGCGCCTGGCGCGCGTGGCGCACCGTCGTGTCGAGCGCGTGCGAGATCGTGCGGCCGGCCTCCGCCAGCCCCGCCAGGAGGTCGTCCGCGTCGCCCGTCCCGAGCAGGGCCGCGACCTCGTCCTGGTCGGCGCGCAGCAGGCGGTTGGTCGGCCGCCGCGTCACCAGGTGCACCGCGTCGCGCACGTCCAGCAGGTGCGCGTAGGCGTCGTCGACGGCGCCGTGGGGCCGGTCGGTGAGCCAGGTCGCGGCCAGCGCGAAGACGACCACGGCGTCCCGGATGCCGCCCCGCGCCTCCTTGAGGTCGGGCTCCACGAGGTACGCCAGCTCCCCCGAGCGCTCGGCGCGCGTGCGCGTCGTGGTCAGCAGCTCGGGCAGCCGGCGCCGGGCGGCCGAGCGCCAGTCCTCCAGCAGCGCGGTGCGCGCGCGCTGCACGACGGTGCGGTCCCCCGCGACGTGACGCAGGTCGAGCAGGCCGACGGCTGCGGGCAGGTCGGCGGTCGCGACCTGGCGGCACTGGGGCAGGGACCGGACCGAGTGGTCCAGGTCGAGGCCGGCGTCCCAGATCGGGTACCAGAGCCGCTCCGCGAGCCCCGCGACCTCCTCCGCGCGGTGGCTGCGCCCGTCGTGGACGAGGAGCAGGTCGAGGTCGCTCGCGGGGCTCGCGTCGCCGCGCCCGAGGCTCCCCACGGCACCGAGGGCGATCCCGGTGGGGGCCGTCTCGCCGATCGCGGAGTCCCACAGCTCGGCGAGCCGCGCGATCGCGAGCTGGGTGAGCGCCCCGCGGCGCACGGCCCCGTCGGCGCCGGGTCCGGTCATCCGGGCGGCCAGCCGGAGCCGATCAGCCTTGAGGTCCCGCACCCCCACGGACCCGGCCGGAGCCGGGTCCGCCGGGGGAGGCGGGACCTCGAGGGAAGGGCGTCCGACCGCGTCCGGTTCGACGGGCGGTCGTTGCGTCATCGGGCTACAGCGCGTCCACGCCGTGCTCGCCGGTGCGCACCCGCGCCACGTCGTCCACGGGCACGGTCCACACCTTGCCGTCGCCGATCTTGCCCGTCTGGGCCGCCATGACGATCGCGTTGGTGACGGCCGTCGAGTCCTCGTCGTCGACCAGGATCTCGACGCGCACCTTGGGGATGAGGTCCACCGTGTACTCCGCGCCGCGGTAGACCTCGGTGTGGCCGCGCTGCCGGCCGTAGCCGCTGGCCTCGCTGACCGTCATGCCGCGGATCCCGGCCGCCTCGAGCGCCGACTTCACGTCGTCGAGCCGGTGCGGCTGGATGATTCCCGTGACGAGCTTCATGCCTTCACCTCCGTCGTGGGACGAGCCGCGCTCGCCGCCGTGTAGCCACCGTCGCCCGAACCCATGCGAGCGCCGCCGAGCGTCTCGTACGCGGACTCGCCGTGCACGGCGAGGTCCACGCCGCCCTGCTCCTGCTCGTCCGGGACGCGCAGGCCGATGGTGGCCTTGAGGGCGAGGGCGATGATCGCCGTGACGACCGCGCTGAACACCATCGCGGCGACCGCGACGATGGTCTGCGTGAGCAGCTGGGTGATACCGCCGCCGTAGAGCAGGCCCTGGAGCGCACCGTCCGGGTACCACGTGCCGTTGACGCCCTCGCCGACGTTCGCGAAGAGGCCGATGAGCACCGTGCCGACGAGGCCACCGACGAGGTGGACGCCGACGACGTCGAGCGAGTCGTCGTACCCGAACCGGTACTTCAGGCCGACCGCCAGGGCGCAGAGGACACCCGCGACCGCGCCGATGACGAGGGCACCGAAGGTGTCCACCGCCGCGGCGGCCGGCGTGATCGCGACCAGGCCGGCGACGACGCCCGAGGCGCCGCCGAGCGACGTGGCGTGACCGTCGCGGATCTTCTCGGTGACGAGCCAGGCGAGCATGGCCAGGCCGGTGGCGACCAGCGTGTTGACCCAGGCCCGGCCGGCGGTGCCGTCGGCCGCGAACTCGGAGCCCGCGTTGAAGCCGAACCAGCCGAACCACAGCAGGGCCGCGCCGAGCATGACGAACGGGAGGTTGTGGGGGCGCATCGGCTCCTTGCCGAAGCCCTTGCGCTTGCCGAGGATGATCGCGAGCACGAGGCCCGCCACGCCGGCGTTGATGTGGACGACGGTGCCGCCCGCGAAGTCGATCGGCACGGACAGGCCGGCCGTGATGCCGTCGCCGCCCAGGAGGCCGCCGCCCCAGACCATGTGGGCCATGGGGATGTAGACGAACGTCACCCACAGGCCGGCGAAGACCATCCAGGAGCCGAACTTCATGCGCTCGGCCACCGCGCCGGAGATCAGGGCGACGGTGATGATCGCGAAGGTGGCCTGGAAGCCCGCGGCCACGAGCGCCGGGACCCCGGACCCCGCCATCAGGCTCTGGTCGTCGGTGATGGAGTTGAGGCCGAAGTACTCGGTCGGGTTGCCGATGATGCCGCCGATGTCGGTCCCGAAGGTGGCCGAGTAGCCGTAGAGCACCCAGATGACGCTCACCAGGCCGAGGGCCCCGAAGCTCATCATCATCATGTTGAGAACGGACTTGCCGCGCACCATGCCGCCGTAGAAGAACGCCAGTCCCGGCGTCATGAGCAGCACGAGCGCGGACGCTGTGAGGATCCAGGCTGTGTTGCCCGTGTCCAGCGCGAATTCCATAGAGATCGCCTCTCCCTCGCCAGCCGGGCGGCTGGTCCGGGATCAGCGTGGTGGAGGGCTGTTTCCCGCCAGCGCCTGTCGCGTTACGGCGGGGTGACATGACGCCGCCGGACGTGAACGTCGTGTTTCGCGGACGATCACGCCCGGCGGTACGCCCCGTTCTTCGCGCAGGTCAGGACTGCAGGAGCCCGTCGACGAACGCCTCCGGCTCGAACGGCGCGAGGTCGTCGGCGCCCTCCCCCAGACCGACGAGCTTGACCGGGACGCCGAGCTCGCGCTGCACGGCCACGACGATGCCGCCCTTCGCGGTGCCGTCGAGCTTGGTGAGCACGATGCCCGTCACACCGGCGACCTCACCGAAGACGCGCGCCTGGTTGAGGCCGTTCTGACCCGTCGTCGCGTCCAGGACCAGCAGGACCTCACGGATCGGCGCGTTGCGGGACAGCACGCGCGTGATCTTGCCGAGCTCGTCCATGAGCCCCGCCTTGTTCTGCAGCCGGCCCGCGGTGTCCACGAGCACGACGTCGGCACCGTCGCTCACGCCGCGGCGCACGGCGTCGAAGGCCACGGCCGCGGGGTCGGCGCCGTCGCGGTCCGAGCGCACGGTCGGCACGCCGACGCGGGCGCCCCAGGTCTGCAGCTGGTCGGCCGCGGCCGCACGGAACGTGTCGGCCGCGCCGAGCACCACGCTGCGCCCCTCGGCGACCAGCACGCGCGCCAGCTTGCCGACGGTCGTCGTCTTCCCGGTGCCGTTGACGCCCACCACCAGGACGACGGCGGGGTGCGGCCCGCCGTCGCCGTCCGGCTCCTGCGCGGGGCGCAGGTCCAGGGTGCGGTCCAGGGAGGGGTCGACCAGCGCGAGCAGCTGCTCGCGCAGCAGGTCACGCACCGCCGCGGGCTCGCGCACGCCGAGCACGCGCACCCGCTCGCGCAGCGCGTCGACCAGCTCGGTCGTCGGGCCGGCGCCGACGTCGGCGAGCAGGAGGGTCTCCTCGATCTCGTCCCAGTCGTCCTCGGTGAGGTGGTCGCGCGAGAGCACCGCGAGCAGGCGGGTGCCGAGCGGCGAGCCGGAGCGGGCGAGCCGCTCGCGCAGCCGCACGAGGCGACCGGCGACCGGTTCGGGACGCTCGAGCGCGGGCGCCGCCTCGAGCTCGTCGGCCTCGACCTCGGGCGCGGCCGTGTCGGGGGCGCCGGTGTCGGGACGCTCGAGGACGTCCGTGCCCGCGGAGGTGGACGGCCGGGAAGCCGCGGACGCACCGTCGCCGGGCCCCCCGGGCCGGGTGTCGGCGGGGCCGGTGCCGGGACGGCGGCCACGCCGCCGCAGCCCCACCGCGGCGAGGCCGACGACGACCAGTGCGGGCAGACCGACGAGGAGGAGGTCAGAGAGCTCGTTCACGGGAGCAGTCTCTCAGGCCCCGACCGCCGGGGGCGCGTTCAGCGCCCGGCGTCCGCCCGGGCGCGCGCGGCGTCGTCGGCGGAGGTGCGCTGGTGCGGCAGCGCCCGCTTCGTGGCCCGCGCGAGGGTGCTGAGGATCTCGTCGGGCTGCACGTAGTCGCGGTCCTCGGGCGAGCCGATGGCGAAGATGTCCTCGACCGAGCCCGAGTCCGCCTCCGCGACCTCGGCCATCTCCTGGCGCAGGCCCGTGAGCACGCCGCCCCGGCGCCCCCGGCGCAGGCCCGCCCGCAGGTCCGCCCAGAACTCCCCCGGCCCGCGCGACGAGCGCCCGCTCGCGCTGTTGGCGACGAGCAGGACGACGCCCGCGACGACGAGCGCGACGACGATCCACGCGACCACTGGTGCCATACCGCCAGTATCGCCACGGCCCCCGGTGCCCGGGCGGCGCACGACGCGGCCACCGGTCGATCGCCACACGATCTCCACACCCCGGCGCGGGCGTCAGGCGGTGGTCTCCTCGCGCATGCGCTGGCTGATCACGGTCGTGACGCCGTCGCCGCGCATGGTCACGCCGTACAGCGCGTCGGCGATCTCCATCGTGCGCTTCTGGTGCGTCACGACGATGAGCTGGCTGTCCTGCTGGAGCTCGGTGAAGATCTCGAGCAGCCGGCCGAGGTTGGCGTCGTCGAGCGCCGCCTCGACCTCGTCCATGACGTAGAACGGGCTCGGCCGGGCCTTGAAGATCGCCACGAGCAGCGCCACCGCCGTCAGGGAGCGCTCGCCGCCGGAGAGCAGCGAGAGCCGCTTGACCTTCTTGCCCGCCGGACGCGCCTCGACATCGACGCCCGTCGTGAGCATGTCGGACGGGTCGGTGAGCACCAGCCGCCCCTCACCGCCCGGGAACAGGCGCGAGAAGACCCGCTCGAACTGGACCTCGGTGTCCCGGTAGGCGTCGGCGAAGACCTGCTCGACGCGCTCGTCGATCTCCTTGACGATCTGGAGCAGGTCCGCGCGGCTCTTCTTGAGGTCCGCCAGCTGGGTCGTCAGGAACGTGTGCCGCTCCTCGAGCGCGGCGAACTCCTCGAGCGCGAGCGGGTTGACCCGGCCGAGCAGCGAGAGCGCCCGCTCGGCGGCGCGCAGGCGCTTCTCCTGCTCCGCGCGGACGTACGGCACCGCCGTGGGCTCGCCGTCGTCCGTCGCCGGCACCGGGACCGGGCGGTCGGGACCGAACTCCTCGAGCAGCACCTGTGGGTCGAGGCCGAGGTCCTCGACCGCCCGGGTCTGGAGCTGCTCGATGCGCAGCGCCTGCTGCGCGCGGGCGACCTCGTCGCGGTGGGCCACGTCCGTGAGCTCGCGCAGCTCGCCCGCCCAGCGGTCGACGTCGGCGCGCACCGCGACCAGCTGCGTGTCGCGCTCCGCGCGCGCCGCCTCGGCGGCCTCGCGCGCGCGGGTGGCGAGGCGCAGCGAC
>NZ_JACEXH010000194.1:0-5572 GCF_014525465.1 Actinotalea sp. JY-7885
CGACGCGGGCCAGCGCCGCGCCGTGGTCGGGCAGCAGACGAGGGTCCGGCGCGCCCGAGGCGAGGTCGAGCACGCCCGTCGGCACGACGGGGTCACCGGCGGCGCGCGCGTCGACCGGGGGACGGTCGCGGACCCTCGTCCCCGCCCGCCCGGCGGTGCCGACGACGCCGCGCCGGCGCAGCTCGCCGTACGCCTTGGCGACGGTGGCCGGACTGACCTCGAGCGCCGCCGCGAGCGCGCGCACGGTCGGGAGCGGCGAGCCCGGGGGCAGCGCGCCCGTCCGCACGCCGGCTTCCACGCTCGTCACGATCTCCCCTGACGTGCGGCCCTCGACCCGGTATTGTTCTCGCACAGACACCCGTTTGTTATATCACAAAGGATCGCCATGGCCACGGACAGCGTCACCCGCCCGACCTCGTCGCCCGCCGGCGCGCCGTCGGACGAGTACCCCCGGACCCCGCGCACGACGGCGACGCGCGACCGCGGCCGGATGGCCTACGACCGCGCCGCCGCCCACGCGATCCTCGACGAGGCGTGGCACTGCACCCTGGCGTTCGTCGTCGACGGCGAGCCCCGGGCCCTGCCGACGCTGCACGTGCGCGTCGACGACGTGCTCTACCTGCACGGCTCGACCGGGAGCCGCCCGCTGCTCGCGGCGCGCGGCGGCGGCCTGCGCGTCTGCGCGTCCGTGACGGTGCTCGACGGGATCGTCTACGGGCGGTCCCAGTTCCACCACAGCGCGAACTACCGGTCGGTCGTGGCACACGGTGACGCGACGCTCGTGACGGACGACGCGGAGAAGCGCCGGGTCCTGCACGCGCTCGTCGAGCGCACGGGCGCCGGCCGCGCCGCGGACAGCCGGCCGCCGTCGCGGCGCGAGCTGGCGGAGACGGCCCTCCTGGCGCTGCCGCTCGTCGAGGTCTCCGTGCGCGCGCGGGCCGGCGGGGTGAAGGACGAGCCCGAGGACCTCGCGCTGCCCTACTGGGCCGGTGTCGTCCCGCTCCGGACCGTCGCGGGTGCACCCCGGACCGACCCGACCGTCACCGCCCCGATCCCGGCCTACCTCGGCTGACCTCGGCTGACCCCGACGGCCCCGGCGCCGCGGACGTCTCAGCGGCCGCGCCCCGCGAGCGCGGCGGCGTAGAGCTCCCGCTTGACCACGCCCGTCGCCTCGGCGACCGCCGCCACGGCGTCCTTGAGGCGCTCGCCGGCGTCGGCGCGCGCGAGGACCTCGGCGACCAGCTCGCCCATCGGCGCGGTCGCGGGCTCGGGTGCGCCCGCGACGACGACGGCGACCTCGCCGCGCACGTCGTGGTCCGCCCAGGCCACCAGCTCGTCCAGCGGCCCGCGGACGACCTCCTCGTACGTCTTGGTCAGCTCCCGGCACACGGCCGCCGCGCGGTCCGTCCCGAAGGCCTCCCCCATCGCCGCGAGCGTGGCCGCCAGCCGGTGCGGCGCCTCGAAGAACACCATGGTGCGGCGTTCGCGCTCGAGCTCGCCCAGCGCACGCGCGCGGTCCCCGGGCTTGCGCGGCAGGAAGCCCTCGAAGGTGAAGCGGTCCGTCGGCAGGCCGGACACGGCGAGCGCCGCCAGCACCGCGCTCGGCCCGGGCGCGGTCGTCACGGGCAGGCCGGCCTCGACCGCCGCCCGCACGAGCGTGAACCCCGGGTCGGACACGGTCGGCATCCCGGCGTCCGACACCACCAGCACCGTGCCACCGCCCCGCACGACGTCGAGCAGCTCGGCGGCGCGTGACCCCTCGTTGTGCTCGTGGTGGCTCACCACCCGCCCCGCCGGCCGGATGCCGAGGCGCTGCGCGAGCGCGGCGAGCCGGCGCGTGTCCTCCGCCGCGACGACGTCGGCCTCCGCCAGCAGGCGGCGCAGACGGGGCGACGCGTCCTCGACGTCGCCGATCGGCGTCGCCGCCAGCACGATCCGGCCCGTGGTCATCGGGCCAGGCTAGGCGCTGCGCGGCACGCCCGACGCCGCCGCGGTGTCCTAGCCTGACGAGGTGCCGCTCGCCGTCCGCCCAGCGCCACCGGGCGCGCCCGACGCGACCGGCGCGACCGGTCCGCGTCCGGGTCGGTGGCACCGAGCGCTCGAGGCGGCGCAGGGCTGGCCCGCCACCCTGGCCGTCGCCGGCGTCGCGGCGGCGCTGCGCCTGCCCGCGCTGGACCGCCCGGACGTGCTGGTCTTCGACGAGACCTACTACGTCAAGGACGCGTGGACGCTCCTGCACCTGGGTTACGAGGGCTCGTGGCCGCCGGACGCGGACGAGGCGTTCGCGGCGGGCGACGTCGACGGCTTCTCCACCGACCCCAGCTACGTCGTGCACCCACCGGTCGGCAAGTGGGTCATCGCGCTCGGGCTGCGGCTGCTGGGCGCCGACGACCCGGTGGGCTGGCGGCTGGGCACGGTGGTCGCCGGCATCGTCCTGGTCGTCCTGATGACCCGGGTCGCCCGGCGCCTGCTCGGGTCCACGGCGCTCGGGGTGGTCGCCGGGCTCCTCGTCGCGGTCGACGGCGCCGCGATCGTGATGTCGCGCACGGCGCTGCTCGACGGCGTCCTCGCGACCCTGGTCATGGCGGCGTTCGCGGCGCTGCTCGTGGACCGTGACCGCGCCCGGGCGCGGCTCGCCGCCGCGACCTGGCCACCGCGCGCGCCGAGCCGGTGGGGTCCGTGGTCCGCCGTCCGGCCCTGGCGCGTGCTCGCGGGCGTCCTGCTGGGCCTGGCCGTCGGCACCAAGTGGAGCGCGCTGTGGTTCGTCGCCGTGCTCGGCCTGGTCACCGTCGCGTGGGACGCGAGCGCCCGCCGCCGCGCCGGTGTGGCGCTGTGGTGGCAGGCCGCGCTCGTGCGCGACGCCCTGCCCGCGTTCGTCGCGATCGTCCCGACGGCCGCGCTCACGTACGTGCTGACCTGGACCGGCTGGCTGCGCACCTCGGGCGGCTACGGGCGGTCCTGGGCCGCGACGCACCCGGGCGAGGGCCTCACCTGGCTCCCCGACCCGCTGCGGGCGCTGGCCGAGTACCACCGCCAGAACTGGACGTTCCACACCGGCCTGAGCACCGACCACCCCTACGAGTCCTCACCGCTGGGCTGGCTGGTGCAGTGGCGGCCGACATCGTTCTTCTACGACGCGCCGGAGCCCGCCCAGCAGGCGTGCGGCGCGGCCCGGTGCGCGCAGGCCGTCACGTCCCTCGGCAACCCGCTCGTGTGGTGGCTCGGCGCGGCCGCCGTCGTCGCGTGCGCGTGGTGGGTCGTGCGCTGGGCCGACGGCGTCGCGGCGGTCGCCCTCGCGGGGCTCGCCGCGGGCTGGCTGCCGTGGTTCGCCTACCCGGAGCGGACGATCTTCACCTTCTACACGATCGTGATGCTGCCGTGGTTGGTGCTGTGCCTCACCTGGGCGGCGGCCCGCGCGCTGGCCTGGGCCCGCGACGAACCGCGCCGCTCGATCGTGCGGACGCTGCTGGTGGCGGCGGCGATCCTCGTCGTCGTGACGACCGCGTTCTTCTGGCCGGTGTGGACGGGCGAGGTGATCACCTTCCGGTCGTGGCAGCTGCGGCAGTGGCTGCCCGACTGGCCCTGAGCCCGGGCGGCACGGCGAGCCCGTGCGCGTCGGCGGGACCTACCAGTCGACCTGCGGCGAGCGGTACCAGGGCAGCTCTCGGGCGTCCCACCGCCGGCCGAGCCGCGGCAGGCGCCGCGCGAAGCCGTCCCACCCGCGCCGCTCGGCCGGCGACCACGCCACCTCGGCCACCGCCGCGAGCCGCGGCAGCAGGAGGAGGAACAGGTCCTCGCGGGTCCGCACGCCGTGCGTCCACAGGACCGCCTCGACGCCGAGGACCCGGCCGGCCGGCACGCCCGGCAGGACGTCGGCGGGCTCCCAGTCGTAGCTGTCCCGGACGTCGATGTGGCCGGCCCGGTCGCCGCCCCCGGGCGTGGCGTCGCCGTCCCCGTCGTCGTACCCGGCATCCAGGCCGACGCGCGTCGCCGGGGACAGGACGACCCGCGCCCCCAGGCGCGCCGCGTGCGCGACCTCCTCGGGCCCCTCGCGCTCGTCCCAGTACTGCAGCACCGCACCGGCGAGCGCGTCCTCGAGCGCGTGGTCGACGTCGGCGCTCCCTGCGGCGCCGGTCGGGTCAGGCCCGAGCGCCCGGGACATCCGCTGCCGCCCGACGACGCCCTTGCCGGCCGCGGCCACCTCGCCCACCGCGGCACGCACCAGGGCGCGGTACTCCCCCGGGTCCATCCCGCGAGCCGCGTCGGCGCCGACGTGGACCCACGGCCCGGGCGTCATGGCGGCGACGTCGCCCAGCACGTCGTGCAGGAAGGGCCCGGTGGCCGGCAGGTCGGCACGCAGGCGGCCGATCCCGACGTCGGTCCCCGTGTAGGCGGCCGCCGGCTCCCCGCCCGGGTTGAGCGCACCGAGCGCGTGCAGCGCCGCGTTCACGTGCCCCGGCACGTCGACCTCCGGCACGACCGTGACGTGACGCGATGCCGCGTGGGTCAGGATCAGGTCCCAGTCGCCCGCGGTGTAGGCGCCGCCCGGGTCGCCGCCGACCGCCGTCGGCCCGGACGCCGCCGCGAGCGCGGGGCGCGACGGCACGTCCAGCCGCCAGCCCTGGTCGTCGGTGAGGTGCAGGTGCAGCACGTTGAGCTTGAGCGACGCCATGGCGTCGATGACGGCGCGCACGTCGTCCACCCCGAAGAAGTGCCGGGCGACGTCCAGCCCGAGACCGCGCCAGGCGAACCGCGGCACGTCGACCACCACCTGGGCGGCGACCTCCCACCGACACTCCGCCGACCCCGGGAGGGCGATCTGCTGGAGGGTCAGGGCCCCGTGCAGCAACCCGGCACCGGACGGCGCGACGAGCGTGACGGCCCGCTCAACCACCTCGAGGCGGTAGCTCTCGTGCGCGAGCGTCGGGTCCGTCCCGGGCGGCAGCCCGACGTCGGCCGGCGAGCCGATCCGCAGCACGACGGCGCCGGGTGAGCCGTCGTCCTCCTGCACGACGGCCACCGGGCTCTCGCACAGGGCACCCAGGCGACCGGCCACGAGCACGGCGGTGGCCACGGCCTCGGGGTGGCCGTCCGTCACCACCCGGACGCCGCCCCGGGCCGTGAACCCGGGACCGTCGAGGCGCCTCACCTGCGCGGGGACGGGCACGGCCAGGTCGGCCGCCGTCGGGAGCGCCGCCCGCGGCGAGCCGAGCGCGCCTGCCACCCTGTGCCTCCCGAGGTCCGCCCGCGACGGGCCCGAACGACGAGGACCCTGCCACACCCCGGGCGGGGTGGGACAGGGTCCTCGGTGGTGGAGCTGAGGGGATTCGAACCCCTGACCTTCTCATTGCGAACGAGACGCGCTACCAACTGCGCCACAGCCCCAGAAGCGAGGAAAAGACTAGCACCCGTCAGGGCCAGGTCCCGCCACGTCCGCACCGCGGACGCGGGGGCCGCGCCTCACTCGCCGGACGCCCGCCGGCGCGCCAGGACGGCGTCGAGGTCGAGTCCCGCGGGCCGCGCGGGCGCCGCGGCGACGGGAGCCGCGGGCGCGGTCTCGTCCGCGGTCACG
>NZ_JACEXH010000195.1:0-5539 GCF_014525465.1 Actinotalea sp. JY-7885
CGACGCCCTCGGCGCCCGCCACCGTGGCGACGGGACCGCCCTCGGGCACGCCGTCGTCCGCGCCGACGGCGGCGAGCAGCTCGGCCCGGACGTCGCGCACGTCGGCGCCGATCGGGGTCGGGTCCGCGAGCGCGGCCACGTCGTCGGGATGGCGGACCAGGTGGTCCGCGAGCGCCGACGACGCCCCGAGGACGGCGAGCAGCGCGTCGCGGTGGCGCGACGGCTCCGCGAGCAGGTCACGCAGCCCGCAGCGGGCTCCCTCGCCCGCGCCGCGGCACGCGCCTGAGACCCGCGTGAGCGCCAGCAGGGCCTCGTCCGGCGAGGCGACCGCCGCCAGCGCCTCGAGCAGCGGCGCGGCCTCGTCGACGGTGCCGACGACCGCGACGAGGTCGGGGTCGTCGAGCAACGAGCAGGCCCGCTCGGTGTCCGTGAAGCCGAGGCGGGTCAGACGCGCGCGCAGCGTGCGACGGCGACCACCGTCCGCGACCTCGGTCCCGGTCGTCACAGGACCGACAGGAACCGCTTCAGCTCGAACGGCGTGACCTGGGCGCGGTAGGCGTTCCACTCCTCGCGCTTGTTGCGCAGGACGAAGTCGAAGACGTGCTCGCCGAGCGTCTCGGCGACGAGCTCGGACTTCTCCATCACCGCGATCGCCTGCTCGAGCGAGGACGGCAGCGGCTGGATGCCGAGCGCGCGCCGCTCGGGGTCGGTGAGCTCCCAGACGTCGTCCTCGGCGCCGTCGGGCAGCTCGTAGTTCTCCTCGATGCCCTTGAGGCCGGCGGCGAGCAGCACGGCGTACGCGAGGTAGGGGTTCGCCGCGGAGTCGACACCCCGGTACTCGACCCGGCTCGAGTTCGCCTTGCCGGGCTTGTAGAGCGGGATCCGGACCAGCGCGGAGCGGTTGTTGTGCCCCCAGCAGATGTACGACGGCGCCTCCGCCCCGCCCCACATCCGCTTGTAGGAGTTCACGTACTGGTTCGTGATCGCGGTGATCTCCGCCGCGTGGTGGAGCAGGCCGGCGATGAACTTGCGCGCGGTGCTCGACAGGCCCAGCGGCGCGCCGGGCTCGTGGAACGCGTTGCGGTCGCCCTCGAACAGCGACAGGTGGGTGTGCATGCCGGACCCGGGGTGGTCCGCGAGCGGCTTCGGCATGAACGAGGCGAAGATGCCCTGCTCGAGCGCCACCTCCTTGACCACCGTGCGGAACGTCATGATGTTGTCCGCGGTCGTCAGCGCGTCGGCGTAGCGCAGGTCGATCTCGTTCTGGCCCGGGCCCGCCTCGTGGTGCGAGAACTCGACCGAGATGCCCATGGACTCGAGCATCGTGATCGCGGCCCGCCGGAAGTCGTGGCCGGTGCCGCGCGCCACGTGGTCGAAGTAGCCGCCCTGGTCCACGGGCACGAGGGGGCGCTCGGGGTCCGCGGGCGACTCGAAGAGGTAGAACTCCACCTCGGGGTGCGTGTAGAAGGTGAACCCCTGCTCGCTCGCCCGGTTCAGCGCCCGCGTCAGGACGTAGCGCGAGTCCGCCAGCGACGGCTCGCCGTCGGGCGTGCGGATGTCGCAGAACATGCGCGCGGTGCCGTGGGTGTCACCGCGCCACGGGAGCACCTGGAACGTGGAGGGGTCGGGCTTGGCGAGCATGTCCGCCTCGTAGACCCGCGTGAGGCCCTCGATGGCGCTGCCGTCGAAGCCGATGCCCTCCGCGAAGGCGGCCTCGAGCTCGGCCGGCGCGATCGCCACCGACTTGAGGATGCCCAGCACATCGGTGAACCAGAGACGGATGAAGCGGATGTCCCGCTCCTCGACCGTGCGGAGCACGAACTCCTGCTGCCTGTCCATGACCACATCCTGCCGTACGCGGGGCCCGGAGCACCGTCAGGTCCGCGCCTCGGCACGCCGCGCGTCCCGCGCGCTGACTAGGGTGGCCGCCATGGGTCTGACCATCGCACTCGCCCAGGTCGACACGTGCGTCGGCGACGTCGACGGCAACGCCCGCGCCGTGCTCCGGTGGACGGCCGACGCCGCGGCCCAGGGGGCTGCCCTCGTCGCCTTCCCGGAGATGACCATCACCGGCTACCCGATCGAGGACCTCGCGCTGCGCGACTCGTTCGCCCGGGGCGCCGAGCGCGCCGTCACGCGCCTGTGCCGCGACCTGGTCGACGCCGGGCTCGGCGAGATCGTCGTCGTCCTCGGGACGCTGGGGCGCAACGCCGAGGGCCGCGCCACGAACCGCGCGCTCGTGCTGCACCGCGGCGAGGTCGTCGCCTGGTACGACAAGCACCACCTGCCCAACTACGGCGTGTTCGACGAGTTCCGGATCTTCACCCCGGGCGACGGCCAGTGCGTCATCGAGGTGGACGGGCGGCGCATCGGGATCGTCGTGTGCGAGGACATCTGGCAGGACGGGGGCCCCGTCTCGCTCATGGACGAGGCGGTCGTCGAGCTGCTCCTCGTCCTCAACGGCTCCCCCTACGAGGAGGGCAAGGGCCACGTCCGCGGCGAGCTGGCGGCCCGGCGGGCGCGCGAGGTCGGCGCCCCGGTCGCCTACGTCAACATGGTCGGCGGCCAGGACGACCTCGTGTTCGACGGCGGCTCCTTCGTCGTCGGGCAGGACGGCACGCCCCTGGCGGGAGCCCCGCAGTTCGTCGAGCACCTGCTGGTCTGGGAGCTGCCCGACCGCGGCGTGGACCCCGAGCCCGGGCTGCTGGCCGCGCCGATGGACCCGGACGCCGAGGTGTACTCCGCGGTGGTCACCGGCCTGCGCGGGTACGTCACCAAGAACGGATTCCGCTCCGTCGTGCTCGGCCTCTCCGGCGGCATCGACTCGGCGCTGGTGGCCGCGATGGCTGCCGACGCGGTGGGCGGCTCGAACGTCGTGGGCATCTCGATGCCCTCCGGGCACTCCTCGCAGCACTCGCGCGACGACGCCGAGGACCTCGCCAAGCGGCTCGGCGCCGACTACCGCGTCCAGCCCATCGGCCCGATGGTCGACGCCTTCACGAGCCAGATGGACCTGCCGGGCGTCGCCGGGGAGAACCTCCAGGCCCGCGTTCGCGGCGTCATCCTCATGGGCGTCTCGAACGTCGAGGGTCATCTCGTGCTCGCCACGGGCAACAAGTCCGAGCTGGCGGTCGGCTACTCCACGATCTACGGCGACGCGGTGGGCGGCTACGCGCCGCTCAAGGACGTCGACAAGTCGCGCGTGTGGGCGCTGGCGCGGTGGCGCAACCAGGTCGCGCTCGACCAGGGCGAGATGCCGCCGATCCCGGAGAGCTCGATCACCAAGCCCCCGTCGGCCGAGCTGAGCCCCGGCCAGATGGACACCGACTCGCTGCCGCCGTACCACCTGCTCGACGAGGTGCTGGACGCCTACGTGGAGCACGCCGAAGGGCGCGAGGAGCTGCTCGCGCGCGGGTTCGACGCCGAGGTGGTCGACACGGTGCTCGCACTGGTCGACCGCGCGGAGTGGAAGCGGCGGCAGTACCCCCCGGGCCCGAAGGTGAGCGCGCTGGCGTTCGGGCGCGACCGGCGTCTCCCGGTCACCACACGCTGGCGCGAGCCGAAGGGACCTGTCGATGAGTGAGCCGACGACGCCGGTCGCGGGCGGGGCGCCGAAGCCCCGTCGCGTCCGGGTGCACCACCTGCGCGAGGCGAAGGAGCGCGGCGAGCGGATCACGATGCTCACCGCCTACGACGCGCCGACCGCGCGGATCTTCGACGAGGTGGGCACGGACGTGCTGCTCGTGGGCGACTCGCTGGGCGACAACTTCTACGGCTACGCGACGACGATCCCGGTGACGGTCGACGAGATCATCCACCACGCGCGGGCCGTGACCGGCGCCGTGAAGCGCTCGCTCGTCGTGGCCGACCTGCCGTTCGGGTCCTACGAGGCCTCCCCCCAGCAGGCGCACGCGACGGCCGTGCGGATGCTCAAGGAGGCCGGCGCGCACGCGGTGAAGTTCGAGGGCGGCGCTCGCGTCGCCGAGCACGTGCGCCTCCTCGTGGGCGCCGGCATCCCCGTGATGGGCCACCTGGGCTTCACGCCGCAGTCCGAGAACGTGCACGGTGGCAAGCGCGTGCAGGGCCGCGGCGAGGGCGCCGCCGAGCGCCTGTGCGCCGACGCCGTCGCGCTCCAGGACGCGGGCGCGTTCGCCGTCGTGCTCGAGATGGTGCCGGCGCCGCTCGCTGCCCAGGTGACCGAGATCCTCACCATCCCCACGATCGGCATCGGCGCCGGCCCGCAGTGCGACGGCCAGGTGCTCGTGTGGCCGGACATGGCGGGCCTGACCGACTGGTCCCCGCGCTTCGCCAAGGCCTACGGCCGGCTGCGGGAGGCCCTCAGCGACGCCGCCCGCGCCTACGTCGAGGACGTCCGGTCGGGCGGGTTCCCCGCGGCGGAGCACAGCTTCGCCGAGTGAGCACCGGGTGACCCGGACCTGAGCCGGGCGCCGCGCCGCCTCAGTCGCGGCGCGGCAGGGTGAGGATCTCGGCGCCGTCGTCGGTGATGGCGATGGTGTGCTCGGTGTGCGCCGTGCGACAGCCGGTCGCGCTGCGCAGGGTCCACCCGTCGGCGTCGGTGACGAGCTCGTCGGTGTCCGCCATGATCCACGGCTCGAGCGCGAGCAGGAGCCCGGGACGCAGCGTGTAGCCGCGCCCCGGTCGCCCGGTGTTCGCGACGTGCGGGTCCTGGTGCATCGTCGTCCCGATGCCGTGGCCCCCGAACTCGGTGTTGACCGGGTACCCGGCCGCGCGCAGCACCGTGCCGATGGCGTGCGAGAGGTCGCCGATGCGGGCCCCGGGGCGGGCCGCGGCGATGCCGGCGGCCAGCGCCCGCTCGGTCGCGGCGATCATCGCCAGGTCCTCGGGGCGCGGTGAGCTGCCGACCACGAAGGTGATCGCCGCGTCGGCGGCGACCCCGTCGAGCAGGACCGCGAGGTCGAGCGTGAGGACGTCGCCGTCGGCGAGCGCGTAGTCGTGCGGCAGCCCGTGCAGCACGGCGTCGTTGACCGACGTGCAGATGTAGTGGCCGAAGGGGCCGCGCCCGAAGGACGGCTCGTAGTCGACGTAGCAGGACACCGCGCCCGCACCGAGGATCATCGACCGCGCCCACGCGTCGATCTCCAGGAGGTTCGTGCCCACCCGGGCGCGGCCCTTGAGCGTGTGCAGGATGTGCCCGACCAGCGCGCCGGTCTCGCGCGCACGGGCGACCTCGGTGGGGCTCAGGATCTCGATCATGCGGTGCCTCTCTCGGCCGGTCGGACGGGCCCGTCCGCCGGGGCGGCGGGAACCGGTGCACCACCCTGCCAGTGGTCCGGCCGCGCGACGGACGACGGCAGCCGCGTGGCGGCGTCACCGCGGGCGGCGGCGAGCTGCATCGGCGTGCAGAACAGGGCGGTGCTCAGGTCGGCCCCGGCGAGGTCCGCGCCCCGCAGGTCCGCCCCGAGGAGGTCGGCCTCGCGCAGGTCGGCGCGCCGCAGGTCCGCGCCCACCAGGACCGCGCCCCGCAGGCCGACCCGGCGCAGGTCGGTGCCGCGGCGGT
>NZ_JACEXH010000196.1:0-5537 GCF_014525465.1 Actinotalea sp. JY-7885
GGCCCGGGCAGGTTCCTGCCCTGGCGGGCACGACGGCCGGTGGCCGTCGCGGGGAGCGCCGACCCCGCGCTCCTGGCCCCGGCCGCCGCGCGGGCCCTGGTCGGGCTCGTGCCGCAGGACCCCGCCCAGCTCCTCTACCTCGAGACCGTGGCGGCGGAGTGCGCCGCGGCCGACCGCGAGTCCGGCGCCGAGCCGGGCACCACCGCAGCGCTGCTGGCCGGCCTGGCGGGCACCGTCCCGGCGGACGCCCACCCGCGCGACCTCTCCGAAGGTCAGCGCCTGGCGCTGGTCCTCGCGGTCCAGCTCGCGGCACGCCCGCGCGTGCTGCTCCTCGACGAGCCGACGCGCGGGCTGGACTACGCGGCCAAGGCGAGGCTCTCGGTGGCCCTGCGGGCGCACGCCGACGCGGGCGGCGCGGTGGTGCTCTCGAGCCACGACGTGGAGTTCGTCGCCGAGGCGGCCGACCGCGTCGTCGTGCTCGCCGCGGGCGAGGTCGTCACCGACGGGCCGGCGCGTGACGTGCTCGTCGCCTCCCCCACGTTCGCGCCGCAGGTCGCCAAGGTGCTGCACCCGGTGGGCCTCCTCACGGTGGGTGCGGTCAGCGCCACGCTCGGGGCGGTCCCGTGAGCGCGCCGACCGCCGCGGTGCGCCGCGCCGCGCCCGCGGTCGACGTGGCCGCGCTGCCGCTCGGGCCCCGCACCCGCCTCGCGCTGGGGCTGGCCACGCTCGCCGGGATCCTCGCGTTCGGCTGGCCGCTCGTGCTGCAGCCCGGCAGCGGGCTCGAGCACAGCACCGACGCCCCGCTCGTCCTGGCGGTGGTGCTCGTGGCGGTGGTCGCCGTCGTGCTCGTGGCCCTCAGCGAGGGCGGGCTCGACGTCAAGGCCGTCGCGGTGCTGGGGCTGCTGTCGGCGGTGGGCTCCGTGCTGCGGCCGCTCTCGGCCGGCACCGCCGGCGTCGAGCTGGTGTTCGTCGTCATCGTGCTGGGCGGGCGCGTCTTCGGGCCCGGCTTCGGCTTCGCGCTCGGCTCCACGACGATCCTCGCCTCGGCGCTGCTGACCGGCGGGGTCGGGCCGTGGATGCCGTTCCAGATGCTCGGGGCCTCGTGGATCGGGCTCGGCGCCGGGCTGCTGCCCCGGCGCGTGCGGGGCGCGCGCGAGATCGCCCTGCTGGTCGCGTACGGCGCCGTCGCGGCGTTCGCCTTCGGCCTCGCGATGAACCTGTCCTTCTGGCCGTTCGGCGTCGGGACCGGCACGGGGATCTCCTTCGTCGCGGGCGACCCCGTGCTGGAGAACCTGCGCCGGTTCGGGCTCTTCACGCTCGCCACCTCCCTGGGCTGGGACGTGGGACGCGCCCTGACGACGGCGCTCGCGCTGGCCCTCGTCGCACGGCCCACGCTGGTCGCGCTGCGCCGCACCGCGGCGCGGGCGGCGTTCGCGCCGCGCCGCGCCGCTCCCGCACCCGACCCCGCCGTCGTCCCGTCCCCCGGAGCCCGACACGCCGAGCGGTGAGACACGCCGGGCGCTCAGGATCACCCCCACGGCCTACGTCCATCATCGACAGCGCCCTGGCCTGCGGCTTCGTCGCGCCCGGCGCGGCCGCGGCGTCATGGCCCGCAGATTCACCGCCCGTGGCACTACATCTAGTGGTTCCACGGTTGTAAGTTAGGCACCTGTAGTGGTGAGCGGCCAAAACTGTGCATGAACCTGTGCATGACCCTGTGCAGGACGCGCCCCCGCTGTGGACCGGCGCCAGGACCCACCACCCGCGACGCAGCACGGCCAGCACGACCACCACCGCACGACGACACGACGAGCACGGCACGACGAGCAGCACGCGCGACGAGCAGCACGGCGAGCACGGCACGACCACCTGGGACAGCGAGCCCCGAACACCCGCGCGAGCGCCACCCGGCACCCCGCTGAAGGAGAAGTCATGACAGAGACGTCGGAGTCCACCGGCAAGGCGGGCGCCCGCGGGACCCGCGGACGCAAGAACGGCCTCGTGGTCGAGCGCGTGTTCACCACGCCCGGGGTCCACCCGTACGACGAGGTCGAGTGGGACCGTCGCGACGTCGTGCAGACGAACTGGAAGAGCGGCGAGACGATCTTCGAGCAGAAGGGCGTCGAGTTCCCGGCGTCGTGGTCGCTCAACGCGACCACGATCGTCACGACCAAGTACTTCCGCGGCGCCGTCGGCTCCTCGCAGCGCGAGTGGAGCCTCAAGCAGCTCATCGACCGGGTGGTGCTGACCTACACCAAGGCCGGCCGCGAGTTCGGCTACTTCGCGACCGACGAGGACGCGACGGTCTTCGAGCACGAGCTGACGTGGATGCTGCTGCACCAGGTCTTCTCGTTCAACTCCCCGGTGTGGTTCAACGTCGGCACGCCGTCGCCGCAGCAGGTGAGCGCGTGCTTCATCCTCGCCGTCGACGACACCATGGACTCGATCCTCAACTGGTACCGCGAGGAGGGGATGATCTTCAAGGGTGGCTCGGGCGCCGGCCTGAACCTCTCCCGCATCCGCTCCTCCAAGGAGCTGCTGTCCTCGGGCGGCACCGCGAGCGGCCCCATCTCCTTCATGCGCGGCGCGGACGCGTCCGCGGGCACCATCAAGTCGGGCGGCGCCACGCGCCGCGCCGCCAAGATGGTCGTGCTCGACGTCGACCACCCCGACATCGAGGAGTTCGTCGAGACCAAGGCGCGCGAGGAGCACAAGATCCGCGCGCTGCGCGACGCCGGCTTCGACATGGACCTCGGCGGCAAGGACATCGTCTCGGTCCAGTACCAGAACGCGAACAACTCGGTCCGCGTGAGCGACGAGTTCATGCAGGCGGTCGAGGACGGCGGCACCTTCGGGCTGCGCGCGCGTCAGGACAACCGCGTCATCGAGACGGTCGACGCCAAGGGCCTCTTCCGCAAGATCGCGAAGGCCGCCTGGGAGTGCGCCGACCCGGGCCTGCAGTACGACTCCACGATCAACGACTGGCACACGAGCCCGGAGTCCGGCCGCATCACCGCGTCCAACCCGTGCTCGGAGTACATGCACCTGGACAACTCCTCGTGCAACCTCGCCTCGCTCAACCTCCTGACGTTCCTCAGGGCCGACGACACGTTCGACGTCGAGCGCTTCGAGAAGGCGGTCGAGCTCGTCATCACGGCGATGGACATCTCGATCTGCTTCGCGGACTTCCCGACGGAGGCGATCGGCGACACGACGCGCAAGTTCCGCCAGCTCGGCATCGGCTACGCCAACCTCGGTGCGCTGCTCATGGCGACGGGGCACGGCTACGACTCGGACGGCGGGCGTGCGCTCGCCGCGTCGATCACCTCGCTCATGACGGGCACGGCCTACAAGCGCTCGGCCCAGCTCGCGGGCGTCGTGGGCCCGTACGAGGGCTACCGCCTCAACGAGGCCGGGCACAAGCGCGTCATGCGCAAGCACGCCGCGGCGAACGACGACATCCGCACGCTCGGCTCGATGGACGCCGGCATCCACGCCGCCGCGACCAAGGTCTGGGCCGAGGGCAACCGGATCGGCGAGACGAACGGCTGGCGCAACGCGCAGGCGTCGGTGCTCGCCCCGACCGGGACCATCGGCTTCATGATGGACTGCGACACCACGGGCGTGGAGCCGGACTTCTCGCTGGTGAAGTTCAAGAAGCTCGTCGGCGGCGGCTCGATGCAGATCGTCAACCAGACGATCCCGCGGGCGCTGCGCCGCATGGGCTACGCCGAGGAGACGGTCGAGGCGATCGTCGAGTACATCGCCGAGCACGGCCACGTCGTCGACGCCCCCGGCCTCAAGCCGGAGCACTACGAGGTGTTCGACTGCGCCATGGGCGAGCGCGCCATCTCCCCGATGGGGCACGTCCGGATGATGGCCGCGGTGCAGCCGTTCATCTCGGGCGCGATCTCCAAGACGGTGAACATGCCGGAGACGGCCACCGTCGAGGAGATCGAGGAGATCTACTTCAAGTCCTGGAAGATGGGCATCAAGGCGCTCGCCATCTACCGCGACAACTGCAAGGTCGGCCAGCCGCTCTCCGACGCCAAGGCCAAGGGCGCCGACTCGGCGGTCGAGGCGACGGCGGCGACGACGGTCGTCGAGGCCGCGCCCGCACGGGCCACGCGCAAGCGCCTGCCCCGCCAGCGCACGTCCCTGACGACGTCGTTCACGGTGGGCGGCGCCGACGGCTACATCACCGCGGGCTCGTACCCCGGCGACGGCCTCGGCGAGCTGTTCGTCAAGCTCGGCAAGCAGGGCTCGACCCTGGCGGGCGTCATGGACGCGTTCTCGATCGCGATCTCCGTCGCGCTGCAGTACGGCGTGCCGCTGGAGACGTACGTGCAGAAGTTCACCAACATGCGCTTCGAGCCGGCCGGCATGACGGACGACCCGGACATCCGCATGGCGCAGTCGATGATGGACTACATCTTCCGTCGCCTGGCGCTGGACTACCTGCCGTTCGAGACGCGCGCGTCGCTCGGCATCTACACGACGCAGGAGCGCACGCGTCAGCTCGAGACCGGGTCGTACGAGCCCGTCCCCAGCGACGCGTACGAGGCCCTGAACGAGCCGCCGTCGGCGTCGGACCTCGCCGAGTCGTCCGCACGTACCGCGGCGTCCGCGCCCGCCCCGGCACCGGCCCCCTCGGCACCCGCGCCGTCGGTCGCGGCGGCGTCGGTGGCCCCCGTGCCCGCGAGCGTGCACTCCTCCGCCGAGCTCATGGACCTCATGCAGGGCCGCGCGGCGGACGCGCCGCTGTGCATGAACTGCGGCATCAAGATGCGCCCGGCGGGCTCGTGCCACGTCTGCGAGGGCTGCGGCTCGACCAGCGGCTGCAGCTGACCGCTCGCTGAGCACCGGTGAGGGGCGCCGACCGTCGGGTCGGCGCCCCTCACGCGTGCCCGGCGGCTCTGGACATCCGCGCGGCGCCGGAGCATCGTGCGTCCATGGGAGACGTCGTCGCGCTGCCGCTACCGGGTGCCACCGCGCTGCCTGACCTGCGGGGTGAGCGCCGTGCCCTGCAGGTCACCTGGCACGAGGAGGACGCCGTCGTGGTGGTCAGCACGTGGCGCCAGGGCCAGTGCGTCGCGAGCGTCCGGCTCTCCGCCACCGAGGCGGCCGCCCTGGTCTCGGTCCTCGCCGACGGCCTCTCGCGCTGCCGCATCGACGCGCCGCCACCGGGCGGCGCGGGCCGGGATGCCGGCGTGCCGCCCGCGGGGGGCACGACGTCCGTCGGCTGACCTGCCCCGCGGTGCGGGCGCCGCCGGTTCCCTCATACGGGTGAACTCCTGGGACGACACGCCGGCCGGGCTTCAGTCCGGCCGCCGGCGCGCCGAGACAGGTCGTACTAGCGACCGCGGACGCCCCCACGTCCCCGGTCGTCGACGGCCACCGAAGGACGACGCCCCGGATGCAGCTCGACCAGCCCCCCCTGACTCGTCGCGAGCTCAGGGCGCGCGAGCAGGCGGCGGCCGGGCGGCACCGCGCGCGCCGCAGGTCGGCCGTGCCCGGCAGCCCGTGGCCGGCACTCC
>NZ_JACEXH010000197.1:0-5449 GCF_014525465.1 Actinotalea sp. JY-7885
CCGTCAGCCCGATCCCGAGCAGGAGCACGAGCACGCCGGCCCCGGCGCACACCCCCAGCAGGCCCGCCGGGCTCACGCCGGGCGACCCCGCCTGGACGAGGAGATCGGCGAGCTCGGCCCCCCACCGACCAGCACGACGCTGCCCACGCCGACGACGAGCGCCACGGCGGCCGGCAGCAGCCCGCGCACCACGGCGTCGCCCACCGCGTCGACGTCGGCGCCGACGCGTGCGAGCAGGTCGCCCCGACGCAGGCCCACGACGCGGTCGACGGGGGAGTCCGCCAGGCGCTCGTAGAGCCGTGCCCGCAGCCGGGCCATCCCGCGCAGCGCCACGTCGTGGGAGACCAGCCGCTCGACGTAGCGCAGCAGGCCCCGCGAGATGCCCAGCGCCCGCACGGTGACGGCCGCGATCGTCAGGTACATCACGGGCGGCATCTGCGACGCGCGGGCGATCAGCCACGCCGAGACGGCGGCGAGCGCGACCGCGCTGCCGAGGCTCCCGGCGCCGGCCAGGACGGCGCGCACCACGCGTCCCCGGTCGACGTCCAGCATGGCGAGCGTGCGCAGCAGCGGGTCGCGCTGCCGTGCGGGCCGGGGCGCGCTCATCGGGTCACCGCCGGCTCGTCCGGCACCGCGACGGGTCGCCGGCCCACCATCACGACGTCGTCCGCCGTCGCCAGGAGCTCCGGCCGGTGCGCCACGAGCACGACCGTGCGTCCCTGCGCGCGCAGGGCGGCGATCGTCTCCAGGACCACGCCCTGCGTCCCGGCGTCGAGGTGGGCGGTGGGCTCGTCCAGGACCACGAGCGGGGCGTTCGCGACCAGGGCGCGGGTCAGCGCCACCCGCTGGCGCTGCCCGAGGCTCAGGCCCACGCCGCCGTGGCCGAGGACGGTGTCCCAGCCGTCGGGCAGGGCCGCGAGCACCTCGTCCAGGCCGCAGCGTCGGGCGGCCCGGTCGAGCGCCGCCGCGGGCACGTCGCGGCCCTGGAGCACCGCGTCACGCACCGTGCCGGGCTCGAGCACGGGCCGTTGGGGGACCCACGCGACCTGCGACCAGTAGGAGGCGAGGTCCACGTCCCGCAGGGCCACCCGGTCACCCGCAGGGGTGTCGAGCTCCACGTCCCCCTCGTCCGGCACGACCAGGCCGAGCAGGACGGCGACGGCGGTGGACTTGCCCGAGCCGTTCGGCCCGGCCAGGGCGACGACGCGGCCCGGCGGCACGGTCAGCGTGAGGTCCGCGGGTGCCAGGGTCGCGCGACCCGGCTGGTCGACGCCGACGCCGCGCAGGCGCAGCGTCGTGGTGGCGAGGTCGGGGGCGCGGACGCCGTGGGCGGCGTCGGGCAGCGGCGTGTCCAGGACGGCGAAGGCGCGGTCGGCGGCCGCGACGCCGTCGGCCGAGGCGTGGAAGTGGGCCCCGACCTGGCGCAGCGGCAGGTACACCTCGGGCGCGAGCACGAGCACCGCCAGTCCCGTCTGCAGGTCCAGGCCGCCGCTCACCAGGCGGAAGCCGACCCCGACGGCGACGAGCGCGACCGCGAGCGTCGTCAGCAGCTCCAGGACCATGCCCGAGAGGAACGCGATCCGCAGGGTGCCCATCGTGGCGCGCCGGTGCGCGTCGCCGAGCTCCTGGACGCGGGCCGCCGGGCCGCGCTCGCGCCCGAGCGCGCGCAGCGTGGGCAGGCCCACCAGGAGGTCGAGCACCTGGTGGCCGAGGCGCTCCATGCCGGCCAGCCGGCGCTCCGAGGCGCTCTGGGTGAGCCGTCCGACGAGGACCATGAAGAGGGGCACGAGGGGGAGGGTCGCGGCGATCGTCGCGGCCGCGACCCAGTCGAGGTCCAGGACGACGAGCAGCGTCGCGGGCGTCACGGTGGCGGCCAGGAGCAGCTGGGGCAGGTACCGCACGAAGTAGGGCTCGAGCGCGTCGAGCCCGCGCGTCGCGAGCGTCGCGACGGCGGCGGGACGCCCGTGCGCGGGCCCGCGCGGGCCGAGTGCCACCGCGTGCTCGACGACCTGGCTGCGCAGCTCGGCGACCGCGCGCACCGCCGACCGGTGCGCGAAGCGCTCCTGCGCCCCGGTCACCAGCGCGCGGAGCACCACGACCCCCGCGAGGACCGCGACCCGCGGCGCCACGTCGGCCCAGGCGGCCGTGCCGCCGACCACGGGGGCCAGGATCGCGGCGAGCAGGAGGGCCTGGGCGACCACCAGCCCGGCCGTCAGGGCACCCAGACCCGCGGTGAGGACGACGTACCTGCGGGCGCTGCGCGCCCGTCGCAGGAGCCGCGGGTCGAGCGGCTTCACCTGCGCGTCAGGAGCAGGCCCGCGTGGTCCGGGATCCGCTCGGCGGTGAGCCGCTTGCGGAACACCCAGTAGGTCCAGCCCTGGTAGAGCAGCACGAACGGCGTGAGGACCACGGCGACCCACGTCATGACGGTCAGGGTGTAGTCGGTCGACGACGCCTCGGCGACGCTGAGCGAGAACGCCGGGTCGGTGGCCGGCATGACGTCGGGCCACATCGAGCCGAAGATCAGCACGACCGCCGCGACGAGGGTCACGGCCGACGCCACGAAGGCGAGACCCTCGCGGCGGGCGCGCGTGGCCGCGACGAGCACGAGGAGCATCACCGCGGCGAGACCGGTCGCCGCCCAGGTCCAGGCGACGGAGTACGCGACCTGCGCCCACACCGCCCAGACCCCGGCCACGACGAGGGTGACGACCGCGAGGCGCGCCGCGAGCGCGCCGGCACGCTGCCGCATCTCGCCGTCGGTCTTCAGCGTCAGGAAGACGGCGCCGTGCGTGAGGAAGAGCAGGGCCGTCGTCGCGCCGCCGAGGAGGGCGAACGGGTTGAGCAGGTCGAAGAACGTCCCGACGAACTGGTGGTCGGCGTCGAGCGGCACGCCGCGCACGAGGTTCGCGAACGCGACGCCCCACAGGACCGCCGGGACCCACGAGCCGAAGATCAGCGCCCGGTCCGACCAGGCGCGCCAGCGGTCGTCGTGGAACTTGCCGCGCCACTCGAACGCGACCACGCGCACGATGAGCGCCAGCAGGATGAGCAGGAGGGCGAGGTAGAACCCGGAGAACATCGTGGCGTACCACTCCGGGAACGCCGCGAAGGTCGCGCCGCCCGCGGTGAGCAGCCACACCTCGTTGCCGTCCCACACCGGGCCGATCGTGTTGATCATCAGTCGCCGGTCGCGGTCCTTGCGGCCCAGGACGGGCAGCAGCATGCCGACGCCGAAGTCGAACCCCTCGAGCACGAGGTAGCCCGTCCACAGGAGGGCGATGAGCAGGAACCAGACGGTCGAGAGCTCCATGGCGGCCTCCTCAGTAGGCGAACGACAGGGGGCGGTCGGCCGCGCTGGCGTCGGGGTCGTCGGGGTCGTCGTCGCGCCCGTCGGGGCTCACGTCGCGCTCGGTGTCGGCCACGCCGTGCGCGGCGTACCGGGTCATGAGCCGGAACCACAGGACGGCCAGGACGGCGTAGAGCGCGGTGAAGGCGATCATCGACGCGAGGACGGTCCCGGGACCGACGACGCTCGAGACGCCCTTGGCGGTGAGCATCCACACGCCGTCGACCCCGCTCGGGTTCGGGTTGGGCGCCACGACCCAGGGCTGGCGGCCCATCTCGGTGAAGATCCAGCCGAACGCCGACGCGAGGAACGGCGTCGGGATGGCGAGCAGGCCGAGCCGGGCGAACCAGGGGTGGGCCACGGTGCGGCCCCGGCGCAGGAACCACAGCACCGCGAGGGCGAGGGCGGCGGAGCCGACGCCGAGGCCGATCATGAGGCGGAAGGACCAGTAGGTCACCGCGAGGTTCGGGCGGTAGTCGACGCCCTCCCCGTAGAGCAGCTCGGAGCGCTCCTGGAGCTCCTCGACACCGGGCAGGTAGGAGTCGAAGTCGCCCGAGGCGAGGTAGGACGTCACGCCCGGGATCGTCAGGATGTGGTGCACGCCCTCGCAGGAGTTGGACAGGTCCCCGATGGTCAGGAGCGAGAAGGCGGCGCCGTTCTCGCCCTCGCACAGCGCCTCCGCGGACGCCATCTTCATCGGCTGCTGGTCGAACATCAGCTTGGCCTGCCAGTCGCCCGAGACGGCGACGCCGATCCCGGAGACCAGCATGGTGATGACGCCCAGCACGATCGCGGGCCGGTAGACCGTGCGCGCCGTCACCTCGTCGCCCGCACGCACCGTGCGGACCATCCACCAGGCGGCGATGCCCGCGACGAAGGTGCCGGCCGTGAGGAAGGCCGCCGCGATCGTGTGGGGGAACGCGGCGAGCAGGGTCGAGTTGGTGAGCACGGCGCCGATGTCGACCATCTCGGCGCGGCCGGTCTCCTCGTTGAACACGGCCCCGACGGGGTGCTGCATCCACGAGTTGGCGGCCAGGATGAAGTAGGCCGACAGGTTCGTCGCGAGCGCCACGGCCCAGATGCACGCCAGGTGGATGCGCTTGGGCAGCCGGTCCCAGCCGAAGATCCACAGGCCGAGGAACGTCGACTCGACGAAGAACGCCGCGAGGGCCTCCATCGCGAGCGGCGCGCCGAAGACGTCGCCGACGAAGCGCGAGTACTCGCTCCAGTTCATGCCGAACTGGAACTCCTGCACGATGCCCGTCGCGACGCCGATGGCGAAGTTGATGAGCAGCAGCTTGCCGAAGAACTTGGTCAGCCGGAGCCACCGCTCCTGGCCGGTCCGGACCCACAGCGTCTGCATGATCGCGACCAGCGGGGCGAGCCCGATCGTCAGCGGCACGAAGATGAAGTGGTAGACCGTCGTGATGCCGAACTGCCACCGGGCGAGGTCGAGTGCGTCCACGATGAGGTCCTCCGGCGACGGCGGGCGGAATGGTGGTCCTGCGGGCGCTGCCCTGGTGGGGTTGGCACCCCATCTCCGACGCTAGGAACGTGGCGCGACCGCAGCGTGGGACGTAGGTCCCGTGTCGTGACGCCGTGTCATCTCACGGCACGGCGTGGTGCCGGGCGCGGCGGGCCCGTTATGCGATACTGACCGCGGCAGTGAGGGTCGCCACACCGGCCCTCCCGCCACGACGTCCCGCTGGACCCCGGTCCGCGGCCCGCCGTGCGCCGCCGTCCACCAGACGAGCAGGCGCCGGTGCAGCCGCCCGCCAGCCGTGACGACCCGACGACTTCCGTCGCGGAGCGCGAGGCGCACGCGACGACCGAACCGCCCGAGGGCCGGCGAGTGTGGCCGGCGCACCGGGCATGGAGCACTCGTGACCGACGAGAACACCACCGACAGCACCTCCGCCGCAGCACCCGTCCGCCGCACGCGCGGTCGGCGCGTCGCGACGGGTGGCGCGGTCACCCCGCCCGCGAGCACGGCCCCTGGCGCGAGCTCGGCCCCGCTGGGTGCCACCACGACCGCTGCGACGACGCCGCCGGCCGCTGCGCCCGTGACCGAGGCGCCCGTGTCCGAGGCGCCCGTGACCG
>NZ_JACEXH010000198.1:0-5382 GCF_014525465.1 Actinotalea sp. JY-7885
CGCAGCGCGACGCGCAGTCCGCGGCGGCGGCCGCGCGCGAGGCGATCGGCCGCGTGGTCGACGAGCGCCTCGTGGTCCCCGTCGCGGCGGTGCTCGGTGAGCACCGGGCGGCCCGCGAGGCGACGGCGCCGTCCGCGGTGTCGTCCACAGGTCGACACCTCGACGGCCTGTCCACAGGCTGACGGGTCCCTCCCGCCGCGCCCACGCGAGGCGCGCGACCGTGGTCCCGCCGCCGGAGCGACCGGCGGGGGACAGGAGGACCTGATGAACGCGCAAGGACTGTCGGTGACCGTCGTCGGCTGGGTGGCGACCCCGCCCAAGGAGATCCACGGCACCGGGGTGCCCTACACGAGCTTCCGCCTCGCGACGACCCCGCGGCGGTTCGACAGCCGCACGGGTGGGTGGGCCGACGGTCGCACCGAGTGGATCACCGTCAAGGCGTTCCGGGACGTCGCCCACAACGTCGCCGAGTCGGTCCGCAAGG
Source organism: Actinotalea sp. JY-7885 (assembly GCF_014525465.1). Classification (NCBI taxonomy): domain Bacteria; kingdom Bacillati; phylum Actinomycetota; class Actinomycetes; order Micrococcales; family Cellulomonadaceae; genus Actinotalea; species Actinotalea sp. JY-7885. The sequence goes on from NZ_JACEXH010000198.1 coordinate 485, forward strand.
GCGACCCGATGCTCGTGCACGGTCGGCTGCAGACCGAGGAGTGGCAGGGGGAGAACGGCCCCCGCACCACGCTCGTGCTCGAGGCCTCGGCCCTGGGGCACGACCTCACGCGCGGCCGGACGCGGTTCGCCCGCGTCGTCCGCACGGCCCCCGGGGAGCCGGCGGCTGCCGCGCGCGACGCGGACGGCGCGGCCGCCCCGCTGCCCGACACCGAGGACCCGTGGGCGACGGACGGCGCGCCCGCACCCGACGACGCCGAGGAGCGGGACGGCAGCGAGGAGCCGGACGGTGCGGCGGCGGACGGGTCGTCGACCCGGCTCGAGGACCTGGTGGACGCGGACGGCGGCGCACGGACGCCGTAGGCTGGCGGGTGTTCCGGCGCCAGTGATCGCGACCTGGCCGGACCCCGACGCCCTCGAGACGAGCAGGAGCAGATCTGCGTGGCTGAGTTCATCTACACCATGTACAAGGCGCGCAAGGCGCACGGTGACAAGGTCATCCTCGACGACGTCACCATGAGCTTCTACCCCGGCGCCAAGATCGGCGTCGTCGGTCCCAACGGCGCGGGCAAGTCCACGATCCTCAAGATCATGGCGGGCCTGGAGCAGCCGTCGAACGGTGAGGCGCGGCTCTCGCCCGGCTACACCGTCGGCATCCTGCTGCAGGAGCCCCCGCTCGACGAGTCCAAGACGGTGCTCGGCAACGTCGAGGACGGCGTGCGGGAGATCAAGGACAAGCTCGACCGGTTCAACCAGATCTCCGAGGAGATGGCGTCGCCCGACGCCGACTACGACGCGCTGCTCGACGAGATGGGCAAGCTGCAGGAGGCGATCGACGCCGCCAACGCGTGGGACCTCGACTCGCAGCTCGAGCAGGCGATGGACGCGCTGCGCTGCCCGCCCCCGGACGCCGACGTGTCGGTGCTCTCCGGCGGTGAGCGGCGCCGCGTCGCCCTGTGCAAGCTGCTCCTCGAGAAGCCGGACCTGCTGCTGCTCGACGAGCCCACCAACCACCTCGACGCCGAGAGCGTGCTCTGGCTCGAGCAGCACCTGTCGCAGTACGAGGGCGCGGTCCTGGCCGTGACCCACGACCGGTACTTCCTCGACCACGTCGCGGAGTGGATCGCCGAGGTCGACCGCGGTCGCCTGTACCCGTACGAGGGCAACTACTCGACGTACCTGGAGAAGAAGCAGGCGCGCCTGGAGGTCCAGGGCAAGAAGGACGCCAAGCTCGCGAAGCGTCTCAAGGACGAGCTCGAGTGGGTGCGCTCGTCGGCCAAGGGCCGCCAGACCAAGTCCAAGGCCCGCCTCGCCCGGTACGAGGAGATGGCCGCGGAGGCGGACCGCACGCGCAAGCTGGACTTCGAGGAGATCCAGATCCCGCCGGGCCCCCGGCTCGGCAGCGTGGTCATCGAGGCGAAGGACCTGCGCAAGGGCTTCGACGACCGCGTGCTGATCGACGGGTTGTCGTTCTCCCTGCCGCGCAACGGCATCGTCGGCGTCATCGGCCCGAACGGCGTCGGCAAGACGACGCTGTTCAAGACGATCGTCGGCCTCGAGCCGCTCGACGCCGGTGACCTGCGGGTCGGCGAGACGGTCAAGCTGTCCTACGTCGACCAGTCGCGCGGCGGCATCGACCCGAAGAAGACCCTGTGGGAGGTCGTCTCGGGCGGGCTCGACTTCATCAAGGTCGGCAACGTCGAGATGCCGTCCCGCGCCTACGTCGCGGCGTTCGGGTTCAAGGGTCCGGACCAGCAGAAGCCGGCCGGCGTGCTGTCCGGCGGTGAGCGCAACCGCCTCAACCTGGCGCTGACGCTCCAGCAGGGCGGCAACGTCCTGCTGCTCGACGAGCCGACCAACGACCTCGACGTCGAGACCCTCGGCTCCCTCGAGAACGCGCTGCTCGAGTTCCCGGGCTGCGCCGTCGTGGTCTCCCACGACCGGTGGTTCCTCGACCGGGTCGCGACGCACATCCTCGCCTACGAGGGGACCGAGGAGGACCCGGCCCGCTGGTACTGGTTCGAGGGCAACTTCGAGGCGTACGAGGCGAACAAGGTCGAGCGCCTCGGCGCCGACGCCGCGCGCCCGCACCGCGTGACGTACCGCAAGCTCACGCGCGACTGACGCGAACGGCCTCGACCGGCAGCAGGGTCGGGCTCCTCGGAGCCCGGCCCTGCTGCATGATCGGACCGGCTGCGCGAGACTGACCGGGACGCCGACGACGGGAGCGCGCGTGACGTGGACGGACGAGGGTGCCGAGCGGCTCGCCACCGGCCTGGGCGCGCTGCGCTCGGCGGTCGCCGAGCTGCGGCTGCCCCTCGACCTGCCGGGGGCCGCTGAGGACCGGCGCGCGGCGGCTGCGCTCGTCGACCACCTCGACGACTACCTCGTCCCGCGCGTGCGCCAGCTCGGCGCACCGCTGCTGGCCGTCGTGGGCGGCTCGACCGGCGCAGGCAAGTCCACCCTGGTCAACAGCATCGTGGGCGCGCAGGTGACGCCCGCGGGCGTGCTGCGACCCACGACCCGGTCGCCCGTGCTCGTGCACCACCCCGACGACACCGCCTGGTTCAGCACCGACCGCGTGCTGCCTCGCCTGCCCCGCGTCACCGGCCCGGACGCCGAGGGACGCGCGCTGCGCCTGGCGCCCGACCCGGCCGTCCCGCGGGGGATCGCGCTGCTGGACGCGCCGGACATCGACTCCGTCGTCGCGGCGAACCGTGAGCTCGGCGAGGAGCTGCTCGGCGCCGCGGACCTGTGGGTCTTCGTCACGACGGCGGCGCGGTACGCCGACGCGGTGCCGTGGGACCTGCTCGCCGACGCCGCGCGGCGGCGGGCGGTGGTGGCGATGGTGCTCAACCGCGTCGACCCCGGTGCCGAGGCGGCCGTCCGCGAGCACCTCGCCGGGATGCTGACGGAGCGCGGGCTGGCGGACACGCGCATCTTCGCGGTCGCGGAGTCGCGCCTGGACGCCGGTCTGCTGCCGCGCGACGCCGTCGCCGAGCTGTCCGGCTGGCTGCACCGGGTCGCGGGCGACGCCGCCGCCCGCCAGGCCGTCGTCCGCCGCACCGTGCGCGGCGCCGTCGACGACGTCGTGGCGCGCGCTCCCGCGCTGGCGGACGCCGCCGACGCGCAGGTGGCGCACGTCGCCCGCCTGCGGGAGATGACCGCCGCCGCCTACCGGGAGGCCGCCCGCGACGTCGAGACGGCCACCCAGGACGGCACCATGCTGCGCGGCGAGGTCCTCTCGCGCTGGCAGGAGTTCGTCGGCACGGGCGAGCTGTTCCGGGCGATCGAGAGCCGCGTGAGCACGTGGCGCGACCGGCTGAGCGCCTTCCTGCGCGGCCGGCCCGCCCCGGAGCCCGTCACCGCCGCGATCGGCCACGGCCTCGTCGACCTCGTGCAGGACGCGGCGGACCGCGCGGCGGACCGCACCTACGCCGCGTGGCGCGCCGACCCGGCGGGCCGCCGGCTCGTGGACGGCCTGCGGCTCAGCCGCTCCTCGGTCGACCTGCGGGAGCGCATCAGCGCCGAGGTGCGCGCCTGGCAGGCCGGCGTGCTCGACCTCGTCTCCACGGAGGGCGCCGACAGGCGCCTCACGGCACGCGTCCTGTCGTTCGGCGTCAACGGGCTGGGGGCGGCGCTCATGGTCGCGATCTTCGCCTCGACCGGCGGGCTGACCACGGCCGAGGTCGGGGTCGCCGGCGGCACGGTGGTCCTCGCCCAGCGCCTCCTGGAGGCCGTGTTCGGGGACGACGCGGTGCGGCGGCTGACCCGGACGGCGCAGGAGGACCTCGCGGCCCGCATGAGCCGGCTGCTCGACGAGGAGGCGGACCGGTTCACGTCCGGACTCGACGCGCTGGACCTCACCCCGCGGGCCGGCGAGACGATCCGCCTGGCGGCGCAGCAGGTCGCGCTCGCGGCACCCGTCGCCGAGGCCGAGACCGAGGTCGCCGCGGCGGACGCCGCCCTGGCGGACGTCGCCGCCGGCCCCGGTGAGCCGGGCGACGTCGACGGGCAGGGCGAACCGGGTGGGCTGCGCGGATGGTGGCGGCGGCTGTGGGAGGTCTGAGCGTCGCGGAGCGCCTCGACGCGCTCACCGAGGCGGTGCGCGCGGGCGCCGACGTGCTCCCCGGCGACGTCGTCGACGCCGCGAGCGTGCTCGAGGAGCGCGCCGGGCGCCGGCTGCGGCTCTCGGGGGACCACACGGTCGCGGCGCTCGCGGGCGCCACGGGCTCGGGCAAGTCGTCGCTGCTCAACGCCCTGGTGGGGGAGCCGCTCGCCGCCGTCGACGTGCTGCGCCCGACGACGTCGGAGGCGCTCGCGGTGGTGCGCGGCCAGGAGGGGTCGGCGGCGCTGCTCGACTGGCTCGAGGTGCGCCGCCGGCACCAGCTCGCGGAGCCCTCGCCCGGTGCGGCGGGCGACCGGGCGGGCGGGCTCATCCTGCTCGACCTGCCGGACCACGACTCCGTCCGCACGGAGCACCGGCTCGAGGCCGAGCGGCTGGTGGCGCTCGTGGACCTGATGGTCTGGGTCCTCGACCCGCAGAAGTACGCCGACGCCGCGGTCCACGAGCGCTACCTGCGCGGCCTGGCGGAGCACCGGGACGTCGTGCTCGTGGTCCTCAACCAGGTGGACCGGCTCTCCGACGCCGAGCGGCGCGCGTGCCACGCGGACCTGGAACGGCTGCTGGCCCAGGACGGCCTGGCCGGGGTCCGCGTGCTCGACGTCTCCGCGCGCACCGGTGAGGGCGTCGACGCGCTGCGCGCCGCGCTCGACGCCGCGGCCGCGCGCCGGATGGCCGCCCAGGAACGCGTCCGGGCCGACGTCGTGCGCCTGGCCCACGAGGTGCAGGCGTCGTGCGGGCCCGTGCGCCGCGGCCGTGGCACCGCGGGGGCGACG
>NZ_JACEXH010000199.1:0-5357 GCF_014525465.1 Actinotalea sp. JY-7885
GCGCTGGCCGGGCCGCTCCGCCGGGCGGCCCGCGCCCCGGCCGCGGCTCTCGGCCGCGGCCGGCGACGACGTCGTCGCGGTCATCGCGGCCTCAGCCCTGGTCCTCGTCCCACTCCGCCCACGCCTCGTCGAGCGCCTCCTGCGCCTCGGCCTGCGCCTGGGCGAGGGCTTCCGCGGGTTCCGCCTGGCCGTTGAGCACGCGGTTGACCGCGTCCTGCCACGCGGCCTTGAACTCGGCGTCCGCCGGGTTCGCCGGGAGGTTCACGGCATGGTCGTTGGCCTCGTAGATCGCGGCGACGGCCGACGCCCACGGCTCGGGCGCGTCCGTGGGCACGAGCTCGGAGCGGATCTGCTCGTCCGCCTCGGCGTTGCCCGTGAGCAGGCCGGTGAAGAGCTGCCCGGACTCGGCGCGCTGGTCGGCGCGCTCCTGCGCGGCCGCGAGCCAGGAGTCGGTCGCCGTGATGACGCGGATGAACCGGCACGCGGCGGCCTGGGTCTCCTCGGTCCCCGCCGGGATCGCCCACGCGGAGCCACCGGAGTAGGCGAGCGCCTCGCCGTCGCGCCCGCGGAAGGTGTCGAAGACCATGGGGGCATCGGCCGAGACCTCGTTGAGCACGTTGACGTACCAGTTCTCCATCGGCATGGCACCCAGCACGCCGGTCGCGAACTGGTTGCCCTCGCCGAAGAAGTCCGCCGCGTCGCGGTACGCCTTGACGCCGCCGAAGCCGCCCTGCTGGTCGTAGACCTCGACCGCGAACTCGAGGGCCTCGACCACCTTCGGGTCGTCGAGGTTCGCGCTGCGGGCGTCGTCCGACAGGAGGTCCGCGCCGTTGGCCTTGGCCCACAGCGGGAGGAACTCCGGGAGCTTGGAGTCGTAGCCGATGACGCTGAGGTCGCCCCCGGAGCCCTGCGTGAGCGCGGTGGTGGCGGCGGTGACCGCCTCCCAGTCCGAGCCGTTGACGTCGTCGACGCTCAGACCGGCCGCCTCGAGCAGGTCCCCGTTCGCCATCGTGATCTGGACCTGCATGAACTCCGGCAGGGCATAGAGCGCGCCGTCGAAGGTGACCTGCTCGAGCGCGGTCTCGCGGAACACGGACGTGTCGATCCCCTCGCCCTCGACGCATGCGTCGAGCGGGACGATCGCACCGCGCGAGGCGAACGTGCCGATCTGGTCGCGGTTCGCGTAGACGAGGCCGGGCGGGTCACCCGCGGCCACGGCCGAGAGGAACTGCTGGATGTCGAGGTCACCCTCGACCAGCGAGACGTCCACGCCGTCGCCGAGCTCCTCGAGCGCGAGGTCGTGCCGGACCTCCGCGACCTCGTCGACCAGACCGAACCCCATCACGGACATCTCGCCGGTGAGCTCCGCGTCGGGGTCGTAGGCGACGTCCTCGCCGCCGCTCTCGCCGGTGGCCCCCGTGCCCTGCGCGCAGGCCGTCAGCGCGACGGCCGACGTCGCCACCAGGAGGACGGACCGCACTGCTGCGCTTCTCATGCTGCCCCCACAGGCCGTGGGCGTCGGGACGCGGCGCCCGGTATGCCGAGTAGAGCACCGGCCCGCACTTCTCGCGCGGGGAAGTCGATGACCTCGGTCCCGCCCCGGGGCCGCAGCGCAGCCGATGCCCGTCAGCCGCCGAGGAGGTCCTCGAAGTTCACGGTCAGGGCGAACGGGTCGCGCGGGCCGGCGGCACCGCGCGGCGGGCGGCCGGCCACGAGCGCGGCGAGCTCGCGCGCGCCGCGGTCGATGCGGGCCCCCAGCGGGACGACGTCGCCGGTGGTCGAGCCGGCCGCCTGCCCGAAGTCCTCCGTCGCCGCGAAGACCGCGGTGGGCACCGTGATGGCGCGCAGGTAGCTGAACAGCGGCCGGACGGCGTGCTCCAGGGCGAGGGAGTGCCGCGCCGTCCCGGCGGTCGCGCCCATGAGCACGGGCATGCCCTCCAGCGCACCGTCCTCGAGGACGTCGACGGCGTTCTTGAACAGGCCCGAGTACGACCCGGAGAAGATCGGCGTCACGGCGACGAGCCCGTCGGCCGTCGTGATCGTCTCCAGGGCGGAGGTCAGGCGCTCGGTCGCGAAGCCCGTGAGCAGGGCGGCCGTGAGGTCCTGCGCGTGGTCCCGCAGCTCCACGACGTCGAGCACTGCGTCCTCGCCCGCCTCGCGCAGCGCGCGCTCGACGGCCTCCGCCATGCGGTCGGCGAGCAGCCGCGTCGACGACGGCTGGCGCAAGCCCCCCGAGACGACGGCGATCCGGCGGCTCACCGCGTCACCCGCGGGTCGCCGGCCCCGGCGGGCTCCGGCGACGCGCCCGTGACGTCGTCGCCCGCGCCGTGGACCGTCGCGTCGCGTCCGCCGCCCGCGGCAGCGACCCGCGCGGCGTGCGTGGGTGCGTCCGGCACGTGCGCGGGACGGCCGACGGCGAGCTCCTTGCGCAGCACCGGGACGACCTCGCCGCCGAGGATCTCGAGCTGGTCGAGCACGGTGCCGAGCGGCAGCCCGGCGTGGTCGATCAGGAACAGCTGACGCTGGTAGTCCCCGACGTGGTCGCGCATCGCGGCGTAACGGTCGATGACCTCCTGCGGGCTGCCCACCGTGAGCGGCGTCTGCTCCGTGAAGTCCTCCATCGACGGGCCGTGGCCGTAGACCGGCGCGTTGTCGAAGTACGGCCGGAACTCCCGCTTGGCGTCCTGGCTGTTCCGGCGCATGAAGACCTGGCCGCCGAGGCCGACGATCGCCTGGTCGGCGGCGCCGTGGCCGTAGTGCTCGAACCGGCGGCGGTACAGCGCGACCATCTGCTGGGTGTGGGAGATCGGCCAGAAGATGTTGTTGTGGAAGAAGCCGTCGCCGTAGTACGCGGCCTGCTCGGCGATCTCCGGCGAGCGGATCGAGCCGTGCCAGGCGAAGGGCGGGACGCCGTCGAGCGGGCGCGGGGTCGAGGTGAACGACTGCAGCGGCGTGCGGAACCGGCCCTGCCAGTCCACGACGTCCTCGCGCCACAGGCGGTGCAGGAGGGCGTAGTTCTCGACCGCGAGCGGGATGCCGTTGCGGATGTCCTGGCCGAACCAGGGGTAGACCGGCCCGGTGTTGCCGCGGCCCATCATCAGGTCCACGCGCCCGTCCGCCAGGTGCTGGAGCATCGCGTAGTCCTCGGCGATCTTCACCGGGTCGTTCGTGGTGATCAGGGTCGTCGCGGTCGAGAGCAGGAGCCGCTCCGTCCGCGCGGCGACGTACGCGAGCGTCGTCGTCGGAGAGGACGAGAAGAACGGCGGGTTGTGGTGCTCTCCCAGCGCGAAGACGTCGAGCCCGACCTCCTCCGCCTTGGCCGCGATGGCGAGGACGGCCTTGAGCCGCTCGCCCTCGCCCGGCGTGCGGCCCGTCGTCGGGTCCGTCGTGATGTCGCTGACCGAGAAGATGCCGAACTGCATCTGCGGCGCCGGACCGGTGGTGCGCTGCGCGGACATGGGGTGCTCCTGCCGTCGGTTAGTTCAATCTTCAACCACTACCGCCGGAACCGCAACCTCGGCGCTGTTGTTCCGCGCACCCCGTGCCGATGCACCTCTGCCGTCGGCGTGACGTCGCGTCAGGCGACGCGGAACTGATCGACCAACCGGTCCAGGAGCGCGTCGACGCGCGTGTCGACCGTGCGGCGCGCCGGGTCGGCGTCGTACCACTCGACGATCTCGCGCGCGCCCTGCTCGAACGGGATCGTCGCCCGGTAGTCCGGCACCACGGTCCGCACCTTGGTGTTGTCGAACACCATCGAGTGCGCCTTGTCGCCCAGCAGGCCGGCGCCCCACTCCGGGTCCTGCGCCGCGATCGCGTCGGAGGGGACGTGCACGATGCGCGCCGTCGTCCCGGCGGCCGCGGCGAGCGTGTGCGCGATCTGGTCCCAGGTCAGGACGTCGTCCGACGTCAGGTGGAACGCCTCCCCGACCGTGCGCGGGTGGGCCAGCAGCGGCACGAAGCCCTTGGCGAAGTCCGCGTGGTGCGTCAGCGTCCACAGCGACGTGCCGTCGCCGTGGACCACGACCTCCTTGCCCTGCCGCATCCGCTCGATCACGGTCCAGCCGCCGTCCAGCGGGACGAGCGTCTTGTCGTAGGTGTGCGACGGGCGCACGATCGTCGCGGGGAACGCGTCGTCGCGGTACGCCCGCACGAGCAGGTCCTCGCACGCGATCTTGTTGCGCGAGTACTCCCAGTGCGGGTTGCGCAGCGGGGTGGACTCGAGCACGGGAAGGCGCGCCGGGGGCGTCTGGTACGCCGACGCCGACGAGATGAAGACGTACTGCCCCGTGCGACCCGTGAAGAGCTCGATGTCGGTGCGGACGTGCTCGGGCGTGAACGCGACCCAGTCGACCACGGCATCGAACTCGAGGTCCCCGAGCGCCTCGCGCACCGTCTCGGGGCGGCGGATGTCGGCGCGCAGCGTCGTGACGCCGTCCGGCAGGGGCCGCGTCGTGCTCTCGCCGCGGTTGAGGACGTGCAGGTCGATCCCCCGCTCCACTGCCAGCCGCGTGCTGGCGGAGCTGATGGTGCCGCTGCCGCCGATGAACAGGACCCTGGGTGCGCTCATGCACGCACGGTAGCCGGGCGGGCCGACGTCGGCCCCCGGCGCCGCGGCGGCGCGCCCGACCCGTAGCCTGACCGGGTGCCTCCCGAGCCCTCGACCCCCTTCCGCGTGGCCGTCGCCCCCGGCGTCACGGTGAGCAAGTGGGGCCGGGTGTGGGCCGAGCGCCGCCCCGACGTCCCGCTCGAGGTCGTCCCGCTCGAGGCGGCACCGCCGGACGTCCTCGACGCCGCCGCCCAGGTGGCCCCGCTGCACGACGGCGCCGTCGACGCCGCGTTCGTGCGCCTGCCGGTGCCCCGGGACGGTCTCGAGGTCATCCCGCTGTGGAGCGAGGTCGCCGTCGTCGTCGTGCCGCGGGACCACCCCGTGGCGCTGTTCGAGGAGGTGGCCGTCGCCGACCTGGTCGACGAGGACCTGCTGCAGGACCCGGCCTCCGTCCCCGGCTGGCTCGACGCCGCCGGCGGGCGCGCGCCGACCGGACGCCCCGCACCGCCGTGGACCGGCACGGCCGACGCCGTGGAGCTGGTCGCCGCCGGCGTGGGCGTGCTGGTGGTGCCCATGTCGGTCGCCCGGCTGCACCACCGCCGCGACGTGACGCACCGGCCGGTCGTCGACCTCGAGCACACCCGCGTCGGCCTCGCGTGGCTGACGGAGCGGACCACGCCGCTGGTCGAGGAGTTCATCGGCATCGTCCGCGGTCGCACGGCGCGCAGCTCGCGCGGCGCGACGCCGCCCGCCGAGGGCGCCGAGACCGGGACGGGCCGGGGTGCCCAGGACGCGCGCGGCGCGGGCG
>NZ_JACEXH010000200.1:0-5333 GCF_014525465.1 Actinotalea sp. JY-7885
AGGTGCGCGCGGACCGCGGCGAGCTGCGCCGCCGCCGTCGCCCGGCGACGGGTCCGACGCAACCGCCGCCGCCACGAGGGCGACGCGTACGGGGCGGGAGGGGACGTGACGGACCCGGTCATGCGGTCACCTCGCCCGGGTTCCGGATCGCGGCCAGCAGGGTGTCGACGGCGCGTGCCGTGCGCGCCTCGGCGCGCGGGTCGGCCAGCAACCGGTGGCGGTGGTAGAACCCGAGCATCACGGCGTAGAGGTCGGACGCGAACTGCTCGGCGTCGGCGTCGGGGCGGAACCGGCCGTCCGCGACACCGCCGCGCACGATGCGGGCGAGCGAGGCGTCGAGCTCCCGGTGGTGTTCCACGAGCCGGTCCCGGACCGGACCCGGCCGCTCGTCCAGCTCGGTGCTCGCCTTGACGAAGAGGCAGCCGCCCGGGCGGCGCTCACGCCCGCACGCGATCCAGGCCGCGACGAGCGCCCGCAGGCGCGGCTCTCCCCGGGGCTCCCGGAGCGCGGGCACGACGACGGCTCGCGCGAAGTCCGCCGCGGCGGCGTCGAGCACGGCGAGCTGCAGGGCCTGCTTGGAGCCGAAGTGCGCGTACATCCCGCTCTTGGACATCTCCACCTCGGTGGCGAGCGCCCCGATGGTCAAGCCCTCGAGCCCGACGCGGTAGGCGAGCGCGACCGCCTGCCGCAGGATGACGTCCCGTGTGTGCTCGCCCCGTCCCATCACGGCAAAATAGCACGACCGTTCGTTCTTTCCCATGGGCCGGAGCGGCCCTTCCGCCCCGGTGGGAGACTGGGGCGTGCTCCCCCGCCCCGCCCTCGTCGACCTGCCCGACGCCTCCGAGGCGGCGGACCTGCGCCTCGTCGCCCTCGACATGGACGGCACGCTGCTCGACGCCGACCACGAGGTCGACCCGTCCTTCTGGCCCGTCGCCGACGAGCTCGAGCGCCGCGGCGTCGTGCTCTGCGCCGCCAGCGGCCGCCAGCGGGCGACGCTGGAGGAGATGTTCGGCGCGCGGGCCGAGGGCATGGTGCTCATCGCCGAGAACGGCGCCGACGTCGTCCACCACGGCCGGCGCGTGAGCACGAGCGTGGTCTCCCGCGACGCCGTCGTGCGCGCGGTCGAGACGGTGCGCGGCCTGGCGCACGAGGGCGAGCCGGTCGGCACTGTCCTGTCGGGCGCGGGGTCGGCGTACGTCGAGCGGCACGACGACGCCTTCCTCGGCGCCGTCTCGCGCTACTACGCGCGCCTGGAGTGCGTGCCCGACCTGCTCGCCGTCGACGACGACGCGCTCAAGGTCGCCGTCCACCACGAGGTCGACGTCGCCGCGCGGACGCATCCCGCGCTCGCGCCGCTCGCCGCGGAGCACACCGTGGTGCTGTCCGGCGAGCACTGGGTCGACGTCATGGCGCGCGGCACCGACAAGGGGGTCGCGCTGCGACGGGCGCAGGAGGCGCTCGGCGTCACCGCGGCGCAGACGGCGGCCTTCGGCGACCACCTCAACGACCTCGAGCTGCTCGCCGCGGCGGGCATGTCCTTCGCGATGGCGAACGGCCACCCCGACGTCCGCGCCGCGGCGCGCTTCGTCGCGCCGCCGCACACGGAGAACGGTGTGACGCGGGTGCTGGCCGCCCTGCTCGACCTCGCCGGCTGACCCGCGCGGGTCACGCGTCCCGTCCCCCGGCCGCGCCGCTGCCCAGCCGGGGGAACGGACGCACCGAGAAGACCACCTCGACCGGCACCTCGAAGTACTCGGCGATGCGCAGCGCGAGGTGCAGGCTCGGGCTGTACTCGCCACGCTCGAGGTAGCCGATGGTCTGGTAGTGGACGCCGAGGGCGTCGGCCAGCTCGCGGCGAGAGACGCCGCGCTCCGCGCGCAGCATCGCGATCCGGTTGTGGACCGCCTCGCCCGAGGGCGCGGTGCGCTCAGCCAATCCGCTGCATCCGTTCCTGCCTGCGAGCCTCGACGGCCGAGCCCGACTCCCGGCGCGCCATCCTACGGAGCACGCGCGGGGCGAGCAGCAGGCCGACGGCGGTCCACACGCCCAGGACGCCCACGGCCTCCAGGACGCGCCACTCGCCTCCGAGCTCGAGCATCGTGGCGCCGTCGGGCAGGGTCGCCCAGCGCATCACGTGGCCCAGCCAGTACATCGGGAACACCTGGCCCACGGCCTGCATCCACGGGGCGAGCTGGGTGATGGGCACGAAGATCCCCGAGACGGCGCCCATCGCCAGGATCGGCAGCATGCCCCAGGTGCTCACCTGGCCCGCCTTGCGCGCGACGGATCCCACGACCATGCCGATCGGCAGCGTCGCCACCAGGCCCAGGAACAGCGCGGCCGCCAGCACGACCCAGCCGACGGCGCCGCGGTGGACGTCGACGCCGAGGAACAGGACGGACGGCACCAGGATGATCGTGAGCATCGGCAGGATGCCGAGCGCCTGGACGACGACCTGTCCCGTCACGTACCCGGCCATGCCGTTCGGGGCCGCCTTCGCGCGCAGGAGCGTCCCGTCCTCACGCTCGATGACGAGCGTGAACGCGGGCCCGAGCACACCGCCGAAGACGAGCATCGCGGCGAGCGCTCCGGGAAGCACGAGCGTCGGCATCGTCAGCGACGTCCCCGGCGCGACGGCGTCGCGGTTGAGCACGAGGTAGAGCAGCAGGCCGCCGCCCCAGCCGAGGTAGAACAGCAGGTCCTCGGGATTGCGCAGGCTGATCCGGAACTCCCTCAGGCCGCGCCGGGCCCCGACCCGGAGCGCGTGGCGCAGCGGGGACGCCGGCGTCACCGCCCGCCCGCTCGTCGCCGCGCTCATCGGACCGCTCCGTCGAAGCTCAGGGTCGTGCCAAACCCGCCGTGCTCGTGCTCGTGCTCGTGCACGAGCCGCACGTAGGCGTCCTCGAGGCTGGCGCGCCGGACCTCGAGGTCGGTGACGCCCTCGTGCTGGAGCAGCTCGCGGACGAACGCCGTGGCGTCGTCGGCCGCGTGGACGAAGCGCTCCCCGTCGCGCGACCACCGGACCTCGGCGCGGCTCGCGGTCTGGCGCGCGAGCGCGTCGGGGCTGCCGTCGGCGACGATGCGCCCACCGGCGAGGATGAGGATCCGGTCCGCGAGCTTCTCGGCCTCGGCGAGGTCGTGCGTGGTCAGCAGCACCGTGGTGTCCTCCAGGTCGACGAGCGCGTGGACCACCTCGTGGAAGTCGCGGCGCGCCTCGGGGTCGAAGCCGGCGGTGGGCTCGTCGAGGAAGAGCAGCTCCGGCCGGCCGACGATCCCGATGGCGACGTCGAGCCGGCGCCGCTGCCCGCCGGACAGCCGCATCAGCATCTGGTCCGCCGCGTCGGCGAGACCGACGGTGGCCAGCAGCTCGTCGACGTCGCGCGGCCGCGCGCGGTCCGGCGTGCCGTAGGGCCGGTAGTAGTCGCCGAGGTGGGCGAGCAGCTCGCGCACGCGCCACCGGCGGTGGTCCCGCCAGGACTGGAGCACGACGCCGATCCCCGCGCGCCAGCTCTCGGGTGCGGTCGCGGGGTCCTCGCCGAGCACGCGCACGTCCCCCGCCGAGCGCTCACGGAAGCCCTCGAGGATCTCGACCGTCGTCGTCTTGCCGGCGCCGTTGGGACCGAGGAGGGCGACCACCTCGCCGCGCCGGACACAGAGGTCGACCCCGTCGAGCACGTCCGTGGTCCCGTAGCGCATCCGCAGGCCGCTCACGGCGACCGCCTCGTCGTCCATCCGTCCCCCAGCCCATAGTGTGCCTCATGCTGTATGTAGCATGTGTACTACACCACACAGCACACCTCAACCCCCCACCTGCGCCGCGCGAGCGACCGACCTACGATCGCCGGGCACCGATCCGCCGGCCCGAGGGCCACCACCGTCGGGAGACACACCGTGCAGCAGCGCCGCATCGGCGACCGGTCCGTCAGCGCCATCGGCCTGGGCGGCATGCCCATGTCCATCGAGGGCCGGCCCGACGAGGCCCGGTCGATCGCCACGATCCACGCCGCGCTCGACGCGGGCGTGACGCTCATCGACACAGCGGACAGCTACCACCGCGACCCGACCGACGTCGGCCACAACGAGCTGCTCATCGCCAAGGCGCTGCGGCTCGCCGGCACGGGACCGGACGACGTCCTCGTCGCGACCAAGGGCGGCCACCGCCGCCCGGGCGACGGCTCCTGGTACGTCCAGGGCGACGCCGCCTACCTCAAGCAGGCGTGCGAGGCGTCCCTGCAGCGCCTCGACGTCGAGGCGATCGGCCTCTACCAGTTCCACCGGACCGACCCAGCCGTGCCGTACGAGGAGTCCGTCGGCGCGCTCCGCGACCTGCTCGACGAGGGCAAGATCCTCATGGCGGGCATCTCGAACGCGAGCCCGGACCAGATCCGGCTCGCGCAGGAGGTCCTCGGCGGGCGCCTGGTCTCCGTCCAGAACCAGTTCTCGCCGGCGTTCCGCAGCAGCGAGCCGGAGCTCGAGCTGTGCGCCGAGCTCGACATCGCCTTCCTGCCCTGGAGCCCGCTCGGGGGCATCAAGAACGCCGGTGACCTGGGCGGCAACCACGCGGCGTTCGCGCAGGTGGCCGCGGAGCGCGGCGTGAGCCCGCAGCAGGTCTGCCTCGCGTGGGAGCTGGCCAAGGCCGACGTCGTCGTCCCGATCCCCGGCGCGAGCCGCCCGGAGAGCATCACGGACTCGGTGCGCGCTGCCGAGCTGGAGCTCACGGCCGAGGAGCTGGCGCGGCTCGACGGCTGAGACGACCGGCTCAGGCCTCGAGCAGGATCGTCACCGGGCCGTCGTTGACCAGCTCCACCGCCATGTCGGCGCCGAACACGCCCGTGGCGACCTCGAGTCCGCTCTCGCGCAGGGCCGCCACGACCTGCGCGACGAGCGGCTCCGCCACGGGGCCCGGCGCGGCGGCGTGCCAGGTGGGCCGCCGGCCCTTGCGCGTGTCGCCGTAGAGCGTGAACTGGCTGACGACGAGCACCGGCGCCCCCGCGTCCACGGCCGAGCGCTCGTCGCGCAGGATGCGCAGCTCCGCGATCTTCCGGGCGATCCGCGCCACCTGCTCCGGCCCGTCGTCGTGCGTGACGCCGACCAGGACGGCCAGGCCCGGGCGGTCGATCGCGCCCACGACCTCGCCGGCGACGGTGACCGACGCGCGGGTCACGCGCTGCACGACGGCCCTCACCGGGCCACCCCGGCGAACGCGGTCCGGACCTCGCCCACGGGCGCCCCGTGCCCGAGCACAGGGGTGCGGCCGGCCGCCTCGAGCGCCGCGGGTACCTCCTGGCCCGCCGCCCGCAGCGCCAGCGCGACCGCGGCGACCAGCACCGCCG
>NZ_JACEXH010000201.1:0-5323 GCF_014525465.1 Actinotalea sp. JY-7885
GCGGGGTCGCGCGGCGCCAGGCGCTCGGCGTCGGTGACGTCCGCGGCGAGCGACGCGATGTCGGCGTCGATCCGTGCGCCCGCCTGCGCGAGCTCCTGCCCCGCACGTCCCACGGCGTCGAGCAGCGTGACGGCCTGCCCGACGGCGTCCTGGGCGCCTCGCGCGAGCGCGACCGCGGCCGCGCGGTCGGTGTCGAGCGCCTCGCGTCCACGGTCCACCCCGGTACGTGCCGCGTCGAGCAGGGACGCCGCCTGCGTGAGGTTGCCGCGCACCGTGGCGAGCGCCTCGGGGGAGTACGTCGCCGCCAGCGCGTCGAGCGTGGCCTGCGCCGCCGGGAGCCGGCCCTGCACCTCGTCCGCGCGGCGGGCGGTCTCCTCGAGGACCTCCGGGACGCGCGCCTGCAGGTCGCGCAGCCGCTCGAACTCCGCGGTCTGCGCGTCGAGCGAGGTGTCGACCTGCTCGCACAGGGACAGGATCTCGAGCAGCATCGCGCGTCGCTGCGGCTCGTCCTCGGGCACCGCGTCGTCGAGCTGCTGGCGCAGGAGGAACGCCCGCGCCAGCGTCGGCTTGGCGGCCTCGAGGACCTGCGCGAACACGCGCGTCGCCTCGATCCCGAACTGCGCCTGCGCGAAGCCGAGCTCCTGCTCGGACGTGCGGACGGCGTCGTCGCACGCGACGAGCGCCTGGCCGGCGCGCCGGTTGAGCTCTTCGGTCGGCAGGCCGGCCGGGCCCTGGGCGGGCACGGTGCGCCGGGCGCCCGCGGGAGCGCGCCGGCGGGACAGGGCGAACGTGACCGCGACGATGACCACGAGCCCGCCGACGAGGAGCACCGGCAGGACCGGGAAGCCGCCGCCGGCGCCGGTGCCCCCACGGGCGGCGTCCTGGATGCCCTCAGCCGCGCCGATCGCCGCGCCGGCCCAGTCGCCGTCGCGCAGGCGGGGCTCGACGCGCTCGGCGTCGATCCGGGCGAGCTGCTCGTCGGAGAGCGGCACGGCGTCGTCGACCGAGGTCGCGTACTGCCGGTCCTCGACGGCGACGGCGAGCAGCACGTCGTTCGTGCCGAGGCCGGACTCGACGGCCGTCTCGTTCGCCCACTCGAACGGGTCGAGGCCGTCGAACGAGTCCACGAAGACGACGAACAGCTGGTACGGCGTCGCGTCGGCGAGCTCGTCGAGGGCCTCCTGGACCTGGGCCTCGCGGCCCCGCAGCGCGCCGGCCGGGTCGGTGATCTCGCCCTCGACCGCCAGGGGCGGCTCGGCGCGGACGGCGGCGTGCGCCGCGCCGGGGAGCAGGGACGTCAGCGCGAGGCCGGTCAGCAGCGCGGTCAGCAGGGTGCGCGCCGCGAGGCCGACCGCACGGCGGCTGTCGGCGACGCTGCGGCTGGTCACGACTCGATCCTCGCGACCAGCCGCGCCCCCCGCAATCGGCCGGCCCGACGGGGCGGCGGGCGAGCACGGAGATGCTCAGCCGTGCGCGGCGTGGTCCGCGAGCACGGCCTCCAGCACCCGCCGGGCGGCCGCGGATGCCGCGGCGTCGTCGCGCCGCCGGTCCATCGTGATCAGCGCCTTCCACAGCGCCCACCCACGCGCCCGCGCCCACGTCCCCGCATCGGCGTCGACGGCTCCTCGGAAGGCATCCCGCGACCGGCCGTCGAAGAAGGTCCAGGCGATCACGAGGTCGCAGGCGGGGTCGCCCCAGCCGCACGTGCCGAAGTCGATGACGGCACTGAGGGCGCCTCCGCTGACCAGGAGGTTCCCGGGCGCGACGTCGCCGTGCAGCCAGACGTCCGGCCCGCCCCACGTCGACGCCACCGCGGCCTGCCAGACCTGCCCGGCGGCCGTGACGTCGACCTCGCCGGCCAGGACCTCGAGGGCGTGACGGGTCTCGTGCTCGTAGCGGTCGACCGGCCCGCCGCGCCACCAGTTGTGCTGACCCGGCCCCGGTCCCGGCCCTGGCACCGCCTGCAGCGCCGCGAGAAACGCCGCGAGGTCGACGGCGAGCCGCGTCAGGTCGGCGGGCGGTGCGGCATCGGCGGACTCACCGGGCAGCCACCGGTACACCGACCAGGGCCACGGGAAGTGCCGGCCGGGCGCCCCCGCAGCCACGGGAGCCGGGATCGGCAGCGGCAGGTGCCCGGCCAGGACGGGCAGCCAGCGCTGCTCCTTCACCACCGCCTCGGCGTACTCGGCCGCACTGGGCAGGCGCACCAGCAGCTCGTCGCCCAGGCGGAAGGTGCGGTTGTCCCAGCCGCTGCGCGGGACGGGCGTCACCGGGAGTGCCGCCCAGCGCGGGTGCTGCTCGGCGACGAGGCGTCGCACGAGGTCGGCGGTGATCGCGGGAGCGGCGAGCCGGGTCATCCGGCGCAGCCTAGGAGCGGGGGAGCGCGGTGCTCATCACCATTTCGCGAGATCGCCGGGAGATCGGCGGCCGGCTCGACGGCCGCGGCTGCGCGACTGCCGTGCCGTGGCAGTCGGCCCTCACGCGACACCGGACGGGCCCGGGCCCCTGGCGGTCATGAACGCGCTCCCACTACAGTCGCCGGGTGATCCTCACCGTGATCGAGCACACGCCCTCGTGTCCCCTCGACCGCTTCGGCGGCTGGCTGACCGAGGTCGACCCGGAGCTGAGGATCCGCACGGTCCGCCCATGGGCGGGTGACGAGATCCCTGCGGTCGAGGCGGTCCGCGAAGGTCTCGTCGTACTCGGCGGACCGAGCCATGCGCACGACGACGTCGGTCTCCCCTGGCTCCCGACGACGCGCGGCTTGCTGGCGGCCGCCGCGACGTCGGGGGTGCCGACACTCGGGATCTGCCTCGGCGCGCAGCTGCTCGCGGTGGCCACGGGCGGGCGGGTCCAGGTCGGGGCTCCTCCCGGGCGGGAGTCGGGGGTCATCGACGTGCACCCGCGTCCCGACGCGGCGGCGGACCCCCTCCTCGGCGGGCTTGCCGCCGACGTGCCCGCCGACCACCCCCTCACCGGAGGGGTGCTCCTGGCGATGCCGACGATGCACGCCGACGCCGTCGTGGACCTTCCTCCGGGCGCCGTGTGGCTGGCGTCCTCGCACCTGTACCCCTACCAGGCCTTCCGCGTGGGTCCGGCGGCGTGGGGCGTGCAGTTCCACCCCGAGGTCTCGCGTGCGACGTTCGCCACCTGGGCCGCGCTGAACGACGACGTCGACGACGCCGCGGTGCTCGCGGCGTACGACGAGCACGCCGACGCGGTCACCGCGGGCGGTCGGGCCCTCGCGCACCGCTTCGCCGAGGTCGTGCGCCACGCGGCCACGGCGGGCACGCCGAGCACCGCGCAGCCCGCGCTGCTGGACTGACCCCGGCCGCCCCTGGCCGGCCGCCTCAGCCGCCGACCAGGTCCTCCGCGTCGACGATCCGGTACGCGTAGCCCTGCTCGGCGAGGAAGCGCTGCCGGTGCGCGGCGAACTCCTGGTCGACGGTGTCCCGCGCGACGACCGCGTAGAAGTGCGCGGTGCGCCCGTCCGCCTTGGGCCGCATGATCCGGCCGAGGCGCTGCGCCTCCTCCTGGCGTGACCCGAAGGAGCCGCTGACCTGGATCGCGACGGCGGCCTCGGGCAGGTCGACCGAGAAGTTGGCGACCTTGCTCACGACGAGCCGCGTGACCTCCCCCGTGCGGAACGCCGCGAACAGCCGCTCGCGCTCGCGGACGGTCGTCGCGCCCGTGATGAGCGGGGCGTCGAGGTGGTCCGCCAGCAGCTCGAGCTGGTCGATGTACTGGCCGATGACGAGCACCTGGTCGTCCGGGTGCTGGGCGACGAGCTGCTCGACGACCCGGTTCTTGCCCGTGGCGCTCGCCGCGAGCCGGTACTTCTCCTCCGGCTCGGCGGTCGCGTAGGCGAGGCGGTCGCCGTCGGGCAGGGTGAGGCGCACCTCGACGCAGTCGGCGGGCGCGATGTAGCCCTGGGACTCGATGTCCTTCCAGGGTGCGTCGAAGCGCTTCGGGCCGATGAGCGAGAAGACCTCGTCCTCGCGGCCGTCCTCGCGCACGAGCGTCGCGGTCAGGCCGAGGCGCCGCCGGGCCTGCAGGTCGGCCGTCATGCGGAAGATCGGCGCCGGCAGCAGGTGGACCTCGTCGTAGAGGACGAGGCCCCAGTCGCGCGCGTCCAGCAGCTCGAGGTGCGTGTAGACGCCCTTCCGGCGGGTCGTGAGCACCTGGTAGGTCGCGATCGTGACCGGTCGCACCTCCTTGCGGGCACCCGAGTACTCGCCGATCTCGTCCTCGGTGAGCGTCGTGCGGCGCAGCAGCTCGTCGCGCCACTGGCGCGCCGAGACCGTGTTGGTCACGAGGATGAGCGTCGTCGTCTTCGAGCGCGCCATGGCGCCCGCGCCGACGATCGTCTTGCCCGCGCCGCACGGGAGCACGACGACGCCGCTGCCGCCGTCCCAGAAGCCGTCGACCGCCTGCTGCTGGTAGGGCCGCATGGCCCAGCCGGTCTCGTCCAGGTCGATCGGGTGGGCCTCGCCGTCGACGTACCCGGCGAGGTCCTCGACGGGCCAGCCGAGCTTGAGCAGCACCTGCTTGAGGTGGCCCCGCTCGCTCGCGTGGACCGCGACCGTGTCCGGGTCGATGCGCGCGCCGACGAGCCCGGCGGTCTTGCGCGAGCGCAGGACCTCCTCGAGCACCGCGCGGTCCAGCGCGTGCAGCACGAGGCCGTGCGTCGGGTGCTGCACGAGCTGCAGGCGGCCGTAGCGCGCCATCGTCTCGGCGACGTCGACGAGCAGGGCGTGGGGGACGGGGTAGCGCGAGTACTGCAGCAGGACGGCGACGACCTGCTCGGCGTCGTGGCCGGCGGCGCGCGCGTTCCACAGCCCGAGCGGCGTCAGCCGGTAGGTGTGGACGTGCTCCGGTGCCCGCTCGAGCTCGGCGAAGGGCGCGATCGCGCGCCGGCACGCCGCGGCGTCGGGGTGGTCGATCTCGAGCAGGAGCGTCTTGTCGCTCTGCACGATGAGCGGCCCGGGGGCGCCTTCGGTCATCGGTCTCCTCAGGTGGGGGTGACGCCGGCGATGCGGTGCACGGCGACGGTGAGCTCGGCCTCGCGGACCGGGTCGATGGCGCGGACGCGGCCCGCGTCGACGCGCACCGGGCGGACCCGGCGGCGTGTCGAGCCACCACCCGGGCCGACGATGTCGAGCCAGACCTCTCGGCCCTCGGCGACGGCCTCCCGCAGCAGCGCCAACGCCAGGACCGGGTCGGGTGTTCCCTGCTCGTCACCGGTCGCCTGCCACGCCTCGCCGGCGGTCGGGCGCGCGGGCGGGCCGCCGGCCGTGGCCGCGGCGGCCTCGCGCCGGTCCGC
>NZ_JACEXH010000019.1:0-27023 GCF_014525465.1 Actinotalea sp. JY-7885
CCAGCGCCAGGGCGGACAGCGCCGCCAGGGCGCCGCGTCGCCCGCGCCCGGCGCTGCGGACCGGGGCGGCTGCGGGTCCGGTGGGGGGCGCGCCCGCGGTCGTCCGGGTCCTCGCGGTCAGGACGGCTCCGGCATGCGCGCCGCGATGTCGCTGCGGTGGTGCGAGCCGTCGAGGCGGATCCGGTCGACCCCCGCGTAGGCGGCGGCGCGCGCCGCGTCCAGGCCGGGGCCGCGGCCGACGACGGAGAGCACCCGCCCGCCGGCGGAGACCAGCGCACCGTCCGGCCCGGACGCGGTGCCCGCGTGGAGCACGTGCACCGCCGGCAGCCCGTCCGCCGCCTCGACCCCGGTGATCGGGTCGCCACCACGGACGGGGCCCGGGTAGCCGGGCGCGGCGACGACGACCGTCACCGCGGCGTCGTCGTGCCAGCGCAGGCGCGGCTGCTGGTCCAGGCGGCCCGTCGCCGCGGCCAGCAGCAGGTCGGCGAGCGGCGTCGCGAGGCGCGCGAGCACGACCTGCGTCTCGGGGTCGCCGAAGCGCGCGTTGAACTCCACGACCCGCACGCCGCGGCCCGTCAGTGCCAGGCCGCAGTACAGGACGCCGACGAAGGGCGTGCCGCGGCGGCGCATCTCGTCGACGGTCGGCTGGGCGACGCGCGTCATCACCTCGTCGACCAGGCCGGGCGGCGCCCACGGGAGCGGCGAGTAGGCACCCATGCCCCCGGTGTTGGGGCCCGCGTCACCGTCGAGCGCGCGCTTGTAGTCCTGCGCGGGTGCGAGCGGGACGACCGTCGAGCCGTCGCTCAGGCAGAACAGGGAGACCTCCGGCCCGTCGAGGAACTCCTCGACCACGACCTGCGAGCCCGCGCGCAGGCACGCCTCGCCGTGCGCGAGCGCCTCGTCGCGGTCGGACGTGACGACGACGCCCTTGCCGGCCGCGAGGCCGTCGTCCTTGACCACGTAGGGGGCGCCGAACGCGTCGAGCGCGTCGGCGAGCTCCGCCGGCGTCGTGCACACGTGGGCCATCGCGGTCGGCACGCCGGCCGCCGCCATGACGTCCTTGGCGAACGCCTTCGAGCCCTCGAGCACGGCGGCCTCGGCGCTCGGCCCGAAGCACGCGATGCC
The DNA here is from genome assembly GCF_014525465.1 of Actinotalea sp. JY-7885. Taxonomy (NCBI): domain Bacteria; kingdom Bacillati; phylum Actinomycetota; class Actinomycetes; order Micrococcales; family Cellulomonadaceae; genus Actinotalea; species Actinotalea sp. JY-7885. Next base: position 1,126 of record NZ_JACEXH010000019.1, read on the forward strand.
GGCCGCGCGCACGGCGTCGGCGACACCGGCGACGAGCGGGCCCTCCGGCCCGACGACGACCAGGTCGGCCGCGAGCCGCGACGCCAGCGCCGCCACGGCGTCGGGGTCGAGCGCGTCCACCTCGTGCCGCTGCGCGAGCGCGCCGATGCCGGGGTTGCCCGGTGCGGCGTGCAGCTCGTGCCCCGGGCCGGCGCCCGGCCGGACGTCGGGCCCGCCCGCGAGGGCGAGGACGATGGCGTGCTCGCGCGCGCCCGAGCCGATGACGAGGATCCTCACGGGCCGTCAGCCTAGGCGCACACGCCGGGTCTCAGCCCAGCAGGTCGTGACGGACGATCGTCGCCTCGCGGCCCGGACCCACGCCGATGCTCGAGATCCGCGTCCCCGACATCTCCTCGAGCGCGAGCACGTAGCGCTGGGCGGTCGCCGGCAGGTCCTCGAACGTGCGGCACTGCGAGATGTCCTCCCACCACCCGTCGAGCTCCTCGTAGACCGGGACGGCGTGGTGGAACTGCGTCTGGTCCACGGGCATCTCGTCGTGCCGGACGCCGTCGACGTCGTACGCGACGCAGACCGGGATCTTCTCGAGGCCGGTGAGCACGTCGAGCTTGGTCAGGACGAGGTCGGTCAGGCCGTTGACGCGCGACGCGTACCGCGCGACGACCGCGTCGTACCAGCCGCAGCGGCGCGGCCGACCCGTCGTCGTGCCGTACTCGCCGCCGGTCTTGCGCAGGAACTCGCCCGCGTCGTCCAGCAGCTCGGTGGGGAAGGGGCCCTCGCCGACGCGCGTGGTGTACGCCTTGATGACGCCCACGACGCGGTCGATGCGGGTGGGCCCGACGCCCGAGCCCGTGCACGCGCCGCCCGCCGTCGCCGAGGAGGACGTGACGAACGGGTAGGTGCCGTGGTCGACGTCCAGCATCGTGGCCTGCCCCGCCTCGAACACGACGGTCTTGCCCGCGTCGAGCGCCTGGTTGAGCACGAGGGCGGTGTCCGCGACCATCGGGCGCAGGCGCTCGGCGAACGTCAGCAGCTCCTCGACCGTCTCGTCGACGGTGATCGCGCGCCGGTTGTAGACCTTCACCAGGAGGTGGTTCTTCTGGTCGAGGGCGCCCTCGACCTTCTGCCGCAGGATGTGCTCGTCGAACAGGTCCTGGACGCGGATGCCCACGCGGCTGATCTTGTCGGCGTAGGTGGGGCCGATGCCCCGACCCGTCGTCCCGATCCGGCGCTTGCCGAGGAACCGCTCCGTGACCTTGTCGATGGTCCGGTTGTACGGCGCGATGAGGTGCGCGCTCGAGGAGACGAGCAGCCGCGAGGTGTCGACCCCGCGCACCTCCAGCGCGTCGATCTCCTGGAACAGCACCTCGAGGTCGATGACCACGCCGTTGCCGATCACGGGGGTCACGCCCGGCGAGAGGATGCCCGAGGGCAGCAGGTGCAGGGCGTACTTCTCGCCGTCGATCACGACCGTGTGGCCGGCGTTGTTGCCGCCGTTGAACTTCACGACGTGGTCGACGCGCGACCCCAGCTGGTCGGTGGCCTTGCCCTTGCCCTCGTCGCCCCACTGGGCGCCGAGCACGACGACGGCTGGCATGAGAGGTCCTTTGCTGTGGACGACGGTGCGGCGGGCGCGCGCCAGACCGGCGGCGCGCCCCGACGAGGCTACCGCCACCGCCGGGGTCACCCCCGCACGCACCGCCCGCAGGCCTCACCGGCGCCCGGGGCGGACCCTCAGGCGGGCGCGGCCGCGCGCAGCGCCTCGACCTCCGCCGGCGTGGTGCCGCAGTCGGCGAGGAAGGCGGTGCAGCGCTCGGCCTCGGCCACCTCGCCGATCGCCGCCGCCGACTGCGCGAGCGCCAGGAGCGCGCGCAGGAAGCCCTGGTTGGTGACGTGGTCCGCCGGCACGGGGCCGGTGCCGCGCCAGCCCGCGCGCCGCAGCGCGTCGAGGCCGCGGTGGTAGCCGGTGCGCGCGTAGGCGTAGGCGGCGACGTCGTCGTGCCCGAGCTCCTCCTCGGCGAGCAGCGCCCAGGCGATGGACGACGCCGGGTGGGCGCGGGCGACGTCGCGCGCCCCGGCCGAGGCGAGCGCCGCGCGGGCCGCGGTGTCGGGGTGGTCGGCGGGCAGGAGGGTCGGCGCGGGGCCGCCCAGCAGGTTGGCGTGCGGGTTCTCGTGGGCCATGCCCCCATCCTCCTGCAGCGGCGGCGTACCGCCGACCGGCCGGGGACGGGAGTGCAGCGCGCACGGCGCCTGGATAGAGTCGAGGTACCGCCTTCCCCCCGCATCGGAGCTTCCATGATCGAGATCGCCATGTCACCGGCGACGACGACGCTGACCATCGCGGGGGACCTCGACCTCTCGGAGCGGGACCAGTTCCCCGAGATCACCGCCCGCATCACCGGGCTGCGGCGCCAGCTGCTCGTCATCGACATGTGCGGCGTGACCTTCATGGACTCGACCGGCGCCGCGTTCCTCATCTCGCTCGCCGACGCCGGCCGCAAGCGCGGCGGTGCCACCGTCCTGCGCGGCTGCGACGAGCGCGAGCTGTTCGTGCTCGAGGTGTGCGGCGCGCTGCCGATGTTCCGCATCGACGGCGAGCACGTCTGCCCGCCCGTGGCGAGCACGCGGGCCTGAGCCCGCCGACGTTCACGGCGCCGCGTCGGGTCCCGGTCCGAACGGCGTGGGCCGCACGCGGGCCCACACGACCTTGCCCGCGCCGGAGGGCCGCCAGCCCCAGTCGGCGAGGCGCTCGACGATCTGCATGCCGTAGCCGCCGACCCGGCCGTGGTGGCCCTCGGTCGTGACGGGCGGTGCGGGGTTCGCGTCCTCGACCTCGATCCGCAGGCCCTCGCCGGTGTCGAAGAGCCGCAGCGCGAGGTGGCCCCAGCCGTGCAGCACGGCGTTGGCGACGAGCTCGGACACGACGAGCTCGGCGGCGCGGGCGTCCGGCAGCCCCCACGCCTCGCACGTGCGCGTCACCGCGTGGCGCGCCCGGGCGATGGACGCCGAGTCGCTCGGCATCGACCACCGCCGCCGACGCGGCACGCCCGTCGCCGCGGCCGGCGCGTCCGGGCTGCCTGCGGGACGCGTCACCGGGCCGGGCACCCGCACGACGACGACCGCCACGTCGTCCTCGGGTCCGTCCGCGAGACGTGCCAGCAGCTCCTCGCCGACGCCGGCGGCGTCGGTCGCGCCGACGAGCGCCGCCGCGTCCACCAGCGCGCCGAGGCCGTCCCGCAGCGTCCGGTCCCGCCGCTCGATCAGCCCGTCCGTGTAGAACACGACGACGTCACCGGGCTCGAGCGAGGTCTCCCCCGTCGGCCGCCCGGCGCCGCCGAACCCCACCATCGGGCCGCCCGCCTCGGCCAGCTGGGTCACCTGTCCGTGGCGCACCAGGATCGGGGGCAGGTGGCCGGCGCGCGAGTACCGCAGGCTCCAGCCGCCGTCGTCGGGGTGGCGGGCCAGCATCGCGAGGACCAGGCTCGCCGAGCGCGTGATACGCATCCCGGCCACCAGCTGGTCGACGCGGTCGAGGACCGCCCCGGGAGCCCCCTCGTCGAACGCGTACGCGCGCACGACGGAGCGGAGCTGGCCCATCGCCGCCGCCGCCTCCACGTCGTGCCCGACGACGTCGCCGATGACGACCGCCACCTGGTCCTCGGAGACCTGGAGCACGTCGTACCAGTCGCCCCCGACCTGGGCGTGCCCCGCGCTGGGCGCGTAGTAGGTCCACACGTCCAGGCCCCGGACCTCCGCCTGCTCCGGCAGCATCGCGCGCTGGAGGGTCTCGGCGAGGCGGTGCTCGCGCGCGTAGAGCCGCACGTTGTCGATGGCCATGCCGACGCGACGGACCACCAGGTGCAGCACCGTGCGGTCGTGTGCGTCCAGGGCCTCGAGGCCGCCACCGCCGCGGGGCACCGTGACCAGGACCCCCTGGCTGCGCCGGCGCCCGGGCACGGTGTGCACGACCACGCTCGTGGGTCGGCGCGGCCCGCCGGCGCCCTCGGGACCCTCGAGGCTCAGCCGCACGTGCGCGACGAGGCGGGCGGTGACCGGCCCGACGCCCTCCGCGTCCAGAGGCACCTCGAGGGGGCCCTGCTCGGTCCCGTCGAGGAGCCGCTGGACCGGGTCGTCACCGGGGGTGCCGTCCACCAGGTCCACCGGTCGGCGCCCCCGGGTGGTCCCGCTCTCTCGGAACACGGGCTCGATCCCGCTCGCCGGGCGCAGGCCCGCGTCGTCCACCAGGAAGGCGGCCCAGTCCACGACCTGCTCCCGCAGCAGACCCGCGATCTCGCGCAGCACCGACGGCTCGTCGAGGTCGGAGAGCAGGTCGGAGACCTCGGCGACGAGCGAGAGCCCGGCGCGCGCGCGGCGCTCGACCTCGATCGACGCCTCCTGCGCGGCGGCACGGCGCACCTGCTCGGTGACGTCGACCTGCACACCGACCCAGTGCGTCACCGTCCCGGCGGCGTCGTGCACGGGCGAGATGGAGACCTGGTTCCAGAAGGGCGTGCCGTCGCGGCGGTAGTTGAGGACCGTCACCGTCGCCGCGCGGCCGGCGGCGGCCGCCTCCGCCATGCGGGCGGCCTCGACGCGGTCCGTCCCGTGACCGTGGAGCAGGTTCGGGTTGCGACCCCGCACCTCGTCCGGCCCGTACCCGGTCGTACGCGTGAACGCCTCGTTCACCCAGACGATGGGAGAGCCGGGCGTGAGCGCGTCGGTGATGACGAAGGACACGTCGGTGTCGCGCAGCGCGCGGTCCCGCACGTCGGCGAGGAGGTCGTCCGGGGTCCCCGAGGCGGCCCGGTTGACCATCCCCGCCTCCCATCGTCTAGCGTTCGCACAGACGCTCCGCTGCGGGACGTCCCGACCGGGGCGTGGGCACGAGTGTGGCTGGAGGAGCGACGTGCGAGACGGTAACAGCCGGACGCCGGACAAGCCTGCCGAGTCCGAGGGGGCAGGTATCGCGTCGGAGGCGGACACGACCGGAGAGCTCCCCACGGACGCGATCTCCGAGCCGGCCTCGGTCCACGTCATCGTCCAGGACGGCCGGACCCGCATCGTGCTGTCGGGCGAGGTCGACGCCGACATGGCCGCGGACCTCTCCGAGGCGACGGCTGACGCGGAGGCCGCCGGCCTGCCCATCGACATCGACGCCCAGCACGTGACGTTCATGGACTCGTCGGGCATCGCGTTCCTCGCCCGCATCGCCACGCGGTCGAGCCAGAAGGTGCGCGTGCTCCGCGCCCCGGAGACGGTCCGCTTCCTGCTCCAGGTGACGCGCATCGGCGAGCTGCTCGAGCTGGTCGACGACCCCGAGCCCGAGCACCACCTGCCGACCATCGGCCCCGGGGGACGTGCGCCGCAGTCGGTGCCGGGCCCCGACGACGTCGCCTGACGCACCGACGCAGCAGACCGCGGCCCGCAGGGCCGCCCGACAGACAGCGAAGGCCGCCGCCCCCACGGGGACGGCGGCCTTCGTCATGGGCCCGCGCTCAGCGGATCTGCTGGCCCGCCGACCGCAGCTGCTGGCACGCCTCGACGATGCGCTTGGCCATGCCGGCCTCGGCGAGCTTGCCCCAGGCGCGCGGGTCGTAGGCCTTCTTGTTGCCCACCTCGCCGTCGACCTTGAGGACGCCGTCGTAGTTGCTGAACATGTGGCCGACGACCGGACGCGTGAACGCGTACTGCGTGTCCGTGTCGATGTTCATCTTGATGACGCCGTTGTCGACCGCCTCCGCGATCTCGGCGGCGGTCGAGCCCGAGCCGCCGTGGAAGACGAGGTCGAACGGGTTCTCGATGCCGATCTCGTCGCCGACGGCCTTCTGGATCTCCGCGAGGATCGCCGGGCGCAGCTTGACGGCGCCGGGCTTGTAGACGCCGTGGACGTTGCCGAACGTCAGGGCCGTCAGGTAGCGGCCCTTCTCGCCGGCGCCGAGCGCACGGACCGTCGCGAGGCCGTCCTCGGCCGTCGTGTAGAGCTTCTCGTTGATCTCGGCCTCGTGGCCGTCCTCCTCGCCACCGACGACGCCGACCTCGATCTCGAGGATCGTGCGCGCCGCCTGCGAGAGCTCGAGGAGCTCCGCCGCGATGACCAGGTTCTCCTCGAGCGGGATGTCCGAGCCGTCGAACATGTGCGACTGGAACGTCGGGTTCTCGCCGCGCTTGACCTGCTCGGCCTCGAGGGCCAGGAGCGGGCGGACCCAGGAGTCGAGGTTCTTCTTCACGCAGTGGTCGGTGTGCAGCGCCACGGTGATGCCGTAGCCCTTGGCGACCTCGGCCGCGTAGGCGGCGAGCGCCAGCGTGCCGGAGACGCGGTCCTTGACCGTCGAGCCGGACGCGTACTCGGCGCCACCGACGGAGACCTGGATGATGCCGTCGGACTCCGCCTCGGCGAAGCCCTGGAGGGCCGCCGTGACCGTCTGGGACGACGTGATGTTCACGGCGGGGTAGGCGAACTTGCCTGCCTTCGCCCGATCGATCATCTCGGCGTAGACCTCGGGGGTGGCGATGGGCATGAAGACTCCTGCGGGTCAGTGGGGTGGTTCACCCCCATGGTGTCACGGGGACCCCCCGACACGCCGGGACCTCTCGGCCCCGGCTCACCTCAGGCGTGCTGCGTGATCCAGGTGTGCATCGCGATCGCCGCCGCCGCGCCCGCGTTGATCGAGCGCGTGGACCCGAACTGGCGGATGTGCAGCACGTCGGCGCACGCCGCGCGGGCGGCCTCCGACAGGCCCGTGCCCTCCTGCCCGAAGAGCAGCACGCAGGCCCGCGGGAGGGGGTAGCCCTCGAGCGGGACCGAGCCGGGCAGGTTGTCGACGCCCAGCACGGGCAGGTCCCGCTCCGCGGCCCACGCGAGCAGGTCGGCGACGTCCGGGTGGTGCAGCACGTGCTGGTAGCGGTCGGTCACCATCGCCCCGCGCCGGTTCCACCGGCGCCGCCCCACGATGTGGACGGCCTCCGCCGCGAACGCGTTGGCGGTGCGGACGACCGACCCGATGTTCAGGTCGTGGGCCCAGTTCTCCACGGCGACGTGGAACGGGTGCCGCCGGGTGTCGAGGTCCGCCACGATCGCCTCGAGCGTCCAGTACCGGTAGCGGTCGACCACGTTGCGCCGGTCGCCCCCGGCCAGCAGCTCGGGGTCGTAGCGCCGTACGCCGTCGACGTCGAGCGGTGGCCACGCGTCCGGCCCGCCGGGCCAGGGGCCGACGCCGACCTCCTCCCGCTCCCCCGGCTCGTCCGGCGCGCTCACCCGCGGCCCGCGCGCCACGCCTCGGTCGCCCGCAGGCGCGAGGACGTGTGCAGCACCGAGCCCTCGTACAGGCGGGCGCCCAGCAGCACGAAGGCCGCGGCGGTCGCGAGGACGAGCCCGGCCGAGACCCACGGCTCCCACGGCTCGGCGCTGCCGAGCACGATCCGCGCGGGCATGAGCAGCGGGGCCGTGAACGGGATGTAGGACAGGGCGCGCTGCGTGGGCCCGGGGTCGATCGCGAAGATCGCCGCGAAGAACGGCACGACCACGAGGACCTGCATGAACACCGTCGTCGACTGCAGGTCCTCGACCCGGGACGCGAGCGAGCCGGCCACGGCCCACAGGCACGCGAGCATGACGAAGCCGAGCAGGAAGAAGAGCACGAACCAGCCGGACGCGCCGGCCAGCTGACCGACCAGCTCGCCCTGCCCGGCGAGGGTCGCGCCGAGCAACCCGGCCCCCACGACCACGACCACCTGGCCGACGGCCATCACCGTGTTGCCGACGACCTTGCCGGCCAGCAGCCACCGCACCGGCATGGCGGCGACGAGCAGCTCGACGACGCGGGACTGCTTCTCCTCGACCACGCTCTGCGCGATCGACATCCCGAAGGTCAGCACCGAGATGTAGAAGAGGAACGCGAACACCAGCACGAGCAGCTCCGGCGGCACGGACCCCTCGGGCCGGGGCTCGAGCAGCGTGACGACGGGCGGCACGGGGCTCGTGAGCGCCGCCACCTCGGCGGCGTCGAGGCCCGCCTCGGTGGCCGCGCGCTCGACCTGCACCTCGCTCGCGGCGGCGCTGACGAGGACGTCGAGCTGCGCCGGCACGGACTCGTCGCCCAGGAGGCGCAGGTCGGTGACGTCGTCGCCCACGAGCGCCGCGGCGACGTCACCGTCACGCACGAGGCGCTCGACGTCGCCGTCCGGGGGGACCTCGATGGCGGTGAGGTCGGCCGCGGGCAGGCCGCCCGCGCCGAGCAGGCGCAGCGCCGGCGGGATCTGGGAGTCGGGGTCCTGCGCCTGCAGGCCGAGCCGCGCGGCGACCGCGACGACGTCGTCGGCGGCGTCGCCCTGGACCGCGACGCGCCACGACGGCGTCTGCTGGCTCAGCAGCACCGGGATCACCGTCGCGGCGGTGACCAGCAGGAGCATGAACACGGTCGAGGCGAGGAACGCCTTGTCGCGCAGCTTGACCGCGATCTCGCGCGCGGCCACGACGCGGACGGCCGGGGCCGCACGCAGCGGGGCGACCGCGGTGGCGGGGCTGCTCATCGCACGACCTCCCGGAAGATCTCGGCGAGCGTCGGGACGACGGGCGCGAACTCCCGCACGGCCCCGTGGCGCTGGGCCTCGGCGAGGAGCGCCTGGTCGTCGGCGTCGTCGGCGAGGTCGACGACGACCGCGCGCCCGTCCTGGTGGACGAGCGAGACGCCCGGTACCTGCTCGAGGAACGACGCGACGCCCGACGGCGCGCCCTCGGGCTGCGTCGGCAGCACGCCGGCGTCGTCCGGCGCCGGCTCGACGACCACCCTGATCCGGCGGCCGGTGCGCTGCGCGCGCAGGTCCGCAGCGGGCCCGGCCGCCACGACGCGACCCCTGTCGATGATCACGACGTCGTCGCACAGCCGCTCGACCAGCTCGAGCTGGTGGGACGAGAAGAGCACCGGGACGCCGTCGTCGGCCCGCGAGCGCAGGTGCGCCGCCATCGTGTCGACGCCCAACGGGTCCAGGCCCGAGAACGGCTCGTCCAGGACCAGCAGCACGGGGTCGTGCACCAGCGCGGCGGCGACCTGCACCCGCTGCTGGTTGCCCAGCGAGAGGGTGTGCAGCTGGTCCTTCGCGCGGTCCGCCAGGCCGAGCCGGTCGAGCAGCTCGGCCGTCCGGCGCCGCGCCGTCGGGCCGTCCAGGCCGTGCACGCGTGCGAGGTACACGAGCTGGTCGACGACGGCCATCTTGGGGTAGAGGCCGCGCTCCTCGGGCATGTACCCGAAGCGGCGGCGGTCCTCGCGCGTCACCTCGCGGCCGCCGAGCTCGACGCGGCCGGAGTCGGCCGCCAGGACGCCGAGCACGATGCGCATCGCCGTGGTCTTGCCCGCGCCGTTCGCTCCCACGAACCCGGTCATGCGACCGGGCCGGACGGCGAAGCCGACGTCCGTCAGCGCCGCGCGGTCACCGAACCGGCGGCTCACGTCGATGAGCCTGAGCTCGTCCTCCACCGTTCCTCCTGCTGCCACGGGTCGCACCGGCGACCCTACCGAGGCACGGAGGTCGCGGCGCGGGCCCGCCCCGTACCCTGGAGGCGTGCAGCCCACCCTCCTCCTCGCCGACGTCCTCGCCGGTCCGGTCCCCGCGCTGGGCCCCGACTTCCTCGACGCCGACAAGCTCATCGCCTCGTTCGGGGCGTACGCCCTCATCGGCGTGGTGCTCGTCGTGTTCATCGAGACCGGCCTGCTGTTCCCCTTCCTGCCCGGGGACAGCCTGCTGTTCACCGCGGGCATGCTGGTGGCGCAGGAGGAGATGAACGTCCCGATCTGGCTGCTCTGCCTCGCCCTCTTCCTCGCGGCCTTCCTCGGTGACCAGGTCGGCTTCATGATCGGCCGCAAGGCCGGCCCGAAGATCTTCAACAAGCCGGACTCGCGGTTCTTCAAGCAGCAGTACATCGACCAGACCTACAAGTACTTCGACAGGTACGGCGGGCGGACGATCATCGTCGCGCGCTTCGTGCCGTTCGTGCGGACGTACGCCCCGGTCGCCGCCGGCGTCGGCAACATGCGCTACCGGCACTTCGTCTCCTACAACGTCATCGGCGCGTTCCTGTGGGGCGTGGGCGTCACGGTGCTGGGCTACCTGCTCGGCAACGTCGAGTTCATCAAGGAGAACATCGAGATCATCCTCGTCGCGATCGTCGGCGTCTCCGTGCTGCCGATCGTGATCGAGCTGCTGCGCGCCCGCAGCAAGAGCCGCGACCCGCGCTACGACGAGCCGGCCGAGCGTGCGCGCGTCGCCCAGGACGACATCGAGGGCTGAGGCGATGACCGGGACACCGCACCGCCCGATGTCCGACCGCGAGATCCGCACCTGGCTCACGGACATGGACGGGGTGCTCGTCCACGAGGGCCGGCCCCTGCCCGGGGCGCCGGAGTTCATCCGCGCCCTGCGCGACGCCGGCCTGCCCTTCCTGGTCTTGACGAACAACTCGATCTTCACCGCGCGCGACCTGCGGGCGCGGCTCGCGTCCTCGGGCATCGACGTCCCCGAGGAGGCCATCTGGACGTCGGCGCTCGCGACGGCCGACTTCCTCGCGGACCAGGTGCCCAACGGCTCGGCGTACGCGATCGGCGAGGCCGGCCTGACGACGGCGCTCTACGAGGCCGGGTACACGCTGACCGAGTCGGACCCGGACTACGTCGTGCTCGGGGAGACCCGGACGTACTCGTTCGAGGCGATCACCAAGGCCGTGCGGCTCGTGCAGGGCGGCGCCCGGTTCATCGCCACGAACCCCGACGTGACGGGGCCGAGCGCGGAGGGCGACCTCCCGGCGACCGGCGCGGTGGCGGCGATGATCACTGCGGCGACGGGGCGGCAGCCGTACTTCGTCGGAAAGCCCAATCCCATGATGTTCCGCTCGGCGCTCAACCGGATCGACGCGCACTCGGAGTCGACCGCGATGGTCGGCGACCGGATGGAGACGGACATCGTCGCCGGCATGGAGGCGGGCCTGCTCACCTACCTCGTGCTCACGGGGTCGACGCGCGCGAGCGACGTCCCGACCTTCCCGTTCCGCCCCAGCCACGTCGTCGACTCCGTCGCGGACCTCGTCCCGCTGATCTGAGCCGCGGGCGCGCGGCCGCGGCCCGCGCTCACCGGCCGAAGGCCCACGCCCGGCTGGCCTCCCACGCCATGGCGCGCAGGCGCGCGTCGTGGGAGGCCGGTGGGCTCTCGGCGCGCGCGGCGCGCTCGTAGTAGTGGCCGGTGCCCGTGACCGCCGGGTCCGTGGCCAGGCGCAGGACCGACGCGGCGCCGGCCTCGGGGGTCAACAGCGCCCGCCGCAGCAGCGGGCGCAGCGCCCGGAGCGGGCCGGGCACCATCGCGTCGACCAGCGGGGTGCCCACGATGCCGGGGTGCACCGCGTTGACGGTCACGCCGGACGCGGCGAGGCGTCCGGCGTGCTCGTACCCGCACATCGTCGCGAGGAGCTTGGCGCGGGCGTACGCCTCGAACGGCACGAAGCCCGCGGCGGGGTTGAGCAGCCGCACGTCGTCGAGCTGCGCGGGCTCGAGCCGCACAGGGCGGGGACGACCGCCGATCCGGACCCGACGGGTGTCGTTCATCGCGGCCGAGACGACGGTGACGACGCGTGCGCCCGCGCGCAGCCGGTCCTCCAGCAGCGTGGTCAGCGTGAATCCGGCGAGGTGGTCCAGCGCGACGTGCCGCTCGACGCCGTCGACCGTCAGGGCGTGGTCGGGGAAGTGCGCCCCGGCGTTGTGGACCACCAGGTGCAGCTCCGGGCGCTCGGAGCGGACGCGCTCGGCGACGGCGTGCAGGTCGGCGCGCGAGGACAGGTCGGCGGTGAGGACCTGGACGCGGTCGCCGCCGACGTCGCGCGCGACCCGTGCGACGAGCTCGCGGCCGCGGGCGGGGTCGCGCGTCACCGTCACGACGTCCGCGCCGGCCCCGGCCAGCGCGGTGACCAGGACGCGGCCCATGCCACCGGTGCCGCCCGTGACGAGCGCCGTCGTCCCGCGCAGGTCCACCCCCACCGGCACCGGGTGCGCGCCGGCGTCCCGCGCGACGCTCACGCCGCGATCCCCACGGCTCGACCCGCGTGCTCGCCGGTCCCGGCCTCGCGGACGAGGAAGTCGGCGAGGTCGGCGCGCGTGACGGTGGACGTGAACCCCAGGCGCAGGCCCTCCCCGGTGCGATAGCGCAGGGTGGTCGCACCGTCCGACAGCCCGGGTGGTCGCACGAGGGTCCAGTCGAGGTCCGACGCACGGACGAGCGCCTCCATCGCCTCCTTGTCCCGCATCTTGTCGCCGACCAGCGCCCAGACGAACAGCGAGTACGGCGAGCGGTCCCGGCTCTCGCCGACGGCGTGCGCGCTGACGACGACGAGCCGCCGCACGCCGGTGCGGGCCATGGAGCCGAGGGCCGAGCGCGCCCCGTCCGCGCAGACCGTCGAGGGGCCGCGCCCTCGCGGGCCGAGCGCGCTGATCACCGCGTCGTGACCGGCCAGCGCGGCATCGAGGGCCCCCGACACGCCGGGTGCGGGCACGAGGGCCTCGACGACGCCCGCCCCGAGCGGGACGAGACCCTGGCGCCGGACCACGGCCGTGACGAGGGATCCGTGCCGCACCCCCGCGTCGACGACGGCGCGTCCCGTGCGCCCCGAGGCGCCCAGCACCGCGATCCTCGGCTTTTGTGAGTCACCTTGTCTCATAACTGGACGATGGCACGCGCGCTGCGTGTGAGTCAAGATGTCTCATATGCTCGGGGCGTGACGACCGACCCGCGCGCGCTCCGCAGCCGGCGCGCCATGCTCGAGGCGGCCCGGCGGCTCCTCAGCGCACACGGGCCCGCCGCCGTGACCCACCAGCGCGTGGCCCAGGAGGCGGGGGTGGGCCGGGCCACCGTGTACCGGCACTGGCCGACCGCCGAGGCGATGCTCCTGGACGCCATGAGCGGCGCGCGGCTGCCGTTCTTCGCCGACCCGCAGGCGCCCGTCCGGCCGTGGCTGCTGGGACAGCTCCGGGCCCTGGCGGACGAGCTCCTCCTGCGGGAGGTGGCCGGCGTGACCCTGGCGCTCGTCCACACCGCGACGTGGGACGAGGCCGCGGCACGGCGCCGTGACGCCTCGGCCGCAGCCGCGTCGGGCCAGCTCCAGGCGGCGCTGCGGCTCGCCGTCGCGTCCGGCGAGCTGCGGCCCGCGGTGGACCTGTCGTTCGCGGCCGCCCTCGTCGTGGGGCCGCTGCTCTACCGCAGCGTGCTCGAGCCCGGGCACCTGCCCGACGCGGTGCTCGAGGCGGCCGTGGACGCGCTCGGCGCGTGGTCCCCCGCCGACCCGCCGACGCGCGCGGGCCTCACGGCGTGATGTCGCCGGCCCGGTCGGCAGGCGAGCGCAGGGCGCGCAGGCGTGCGCGCCGCGTCGTCGGGAGCGTCTCGTAACGCGAGCGGCCGTCGTCCCGGACCCACCGCGGCAGCGCCGCGGCGAGCTCGACGGCGAGGGAGGCCAGCCGCTCCACCGCGGCGACGTCGGTGCTGCCGGGCCGGTGCACGACGACGTCGCGGTCCTCCACGACGACGCCCACGTCGGCCACGTCGGGCTCCAGCAGGCGCGCCATGAGGCGGGGGTGGACGACGGCGTGGGCGAACTCGGGCACGGCCGAGCGCACGCGCCAGGCGCGGTTGAACGCCTCGGACTCGAGCCGGATGTCGGCTCCCCCGGCCGCGACCTGCGCCCGCACGGCCCCGACCTCGCGCTCCAGGCTCAGGGTCGGGAACGCCACGGGCAGGGTGACCACCGCGACGTGCCGCGTCCGCCGGCCGCGACCGAACGTCGCCGAGGTGACCGTGACCCCGTCCACGGTGCGCTCGAGGACGTGGCGCGCGGCGCCGCTGCCGGCCCGCGAGAACGGCGGCGTGGCCCAGCGGCTCCCCAGGACCGACGTCGTCGTGCGCACCGTCCACCCGTGCGCGGCGGCCCAGGCCTCGACCTCCCGACGGCGGCGCGCGGCGCGCCGGCGCGCGACGACCGCGGCCACCGTGGCGACGGCCACGACGGCGCCCACGGCCAGGGCCAGGTGGGCGGGTTCCGGCTGCTCCACGCCGAGCAGGTCGGACACCACCTCGGCGGCCGCCGAGGTGATGAGGTACAGGACGTAGAACATGCCGGCGGCCCAGATCGCGATGACGGCGAGGCCGGCCGCTCCCAGGACCGCGGAGCGGACCGCCCCCGCGGCGCGCGCGAGGACCGTGGTCGAGCCGGGAGCCGCGGGTGGCGGCACGGTCGGGGGCACGGGCGCGGCAGGGACGGTCGGCGGCGGGTCAGTCCTGCGGGACGGCGCCGGCGGACCCGCCGAAGTCGACGCGCGGCACCGCGCGCACCGCCGGGTCCTGCGTCTCGAAGTACTCGGCCCGGGTGAACGAGAAGACGTTCGCCACGACGTTGGACGGGAACTGCTCCACCTTGGTGTTCAGCTCGCGCACGTTCGCGTTGTAGAACCGGCGCCCGGCGGCGATGCGGTCCTCGGTCGTCGTCAGCTCGGCCTGCAGCTGGGCGAAGTTCTCGCTCGCGCGCAGCTGCGGGTAAGCCTCGGCGACCGCGAACAGGCGTCCCAGGGCCGCGGTGAGCTGGTTCTCCTGCGCGGCCTGCTGCGCGGGGCCGGCGGCCGGGCCCGACGCGGCGGCGCGCGCGGCCGTCACCTCGTCGAACACCGCGCGCTCGTGGGCCGCGTAGCCCTGCACCGTCTGCACGAGGTTCGGGATGAGGTCGTGCCGCCGGTGCAGCTCGACGTCGATCTGGCGCCACGCCTCCTGGACGAGGTTCCGCAGCCGGACGAAGCCGTTGTACGTGAGGACGAACCACAGCAGCAGGACCACGACCAGCAGCACGGCCGCGGCGACGAGGACGAGCGTGATCTTCACGGGGACCCTCTCCTAGGTGATGGGCGGATCGTAGCCGTGGTCGAGCCACACGAACCGGGGGACGTGGTCAGCCACCGCGCTCAGCACGGCAACGTAGCGGTCGATGTGCGTCACGTCCTGGGCGCCCGGGGCCCAGGAGAGCAGGTGGTCGCCCTCGACCCGGATCGACATGCCCCGCGCGTCCGGCGCGAGGAGCCTCTCCATCAGCCGCGGGTGCACGAGGTCGTGCGCGGCCTTGGGGTCCGCGGCCTGCACCCGCCACCGCTGGTTGAAGGCCTCGGACTCGACGTCGATGTCCTGGCCACCGAGGCCTCTGGCGACCGCCGCGCCGACGCCGTCGGGCGTCAGCTGGAGGTCGGGCAGCGCCACCGGCAGGGCGAGGGCGACGACGTGGTGCTGCGCGACGTGCCGCGTCTTGCCGCCGCCCGTCGTGTACTCGTAGGTGAAGGACGTGACGGGCCGGCCGGCCACCGTCGTCGTCATCGCCTCCGTCGCGTTGCGGCCGTACCCCACGCCGAAGGGCGGCCCGTTCCAGCGCCGGGCGAGCGAACGGTCCAGGTCGACGAACCGCCAGCCGTGCGACGCGGCCCACGCCCGGGCCACGCGGCGGCGGTGCGAGGTGCGCCACCACTCCGCGCCGATGACGACCACCGCCAGCAGGATGGCCGCGAGGATGAACGGGCCTGCGCCGACCTCCACGGCCCGCGCCTCAGGCCAGGCCGAGGTCAGCGAGGTCGAAGACGTGGTGGTACGGCACGCCGAGCGCCTCGATCTTCTCCCGGGCCCCCGTGGCGCGGTCGACGATGACGGCGACGCCCGCGACGTCGGCGCCCGCCTCGCGCGCCGCCTCGACGGCGGCGATCGGCGAGGCACCCGTGGTCGAGGTGTCCTCCAGGACGACGACGCGCCGCCCCGCGATGTCCGGCCCCTCGATTCGCCGCTGCATGCCGTGCGCCTTGGCCTCCTTGCGCACGACGAACGCGTCGACGTCCTGCCCGCGTGAGGCGGCGGCGTGCAGGATCGCTGTCGCGACCGGGTCGGCGCCGAGCGTGAGGCCGCCGACGGCGTCGACCTCCCCGGCCCCGAGGCCGGCCTCCTCGAGCAGGTCGAGCATGACGTGGCCGATGAGCGGCGCGGCGCGGTGGTGCAGCGTGGCGCGGCGCAGGTCGACGTAGTAGTCGGCCTCCCGGCCGGAGGAGAGCGTCACCCGCCCGTGCACGACGGCGAGCTCGCGCACGAGGTCGCGGAGCTGCTCGCGGGGGGTGGGGCGCAGGACGAGGTCGTCGGTCACGCGCGTCAGGCTAGCGGCGCGTGCCCGGCGCCGCCGTCCGCTCCTCAGGCCTCGTCGTCGTCCTGGACCGCCTCGCGCAGCCGGCGGTCGCCGGACAGCCTGCGGATCGCGGCGCGCGGCAGCAGCCGCGCCACCTCCGTCGCGATGCCGTAGCGCAGGCTCGGGGTGGAGATCACCGCGCCGCGGCGCACGTCGGCCAGGGCGGCCGTCACGACGGCGTCGGCGTTGAGCCACGCGATCTGGGGGTAGGCCTCGCGCTCCAGCCCGGCGCGCTCGTGGAACTCGGTGTGCGTCAGGCCCGGGCACAGCGCGGTCGCGGTGACGCCCGTGCCCCGCAGCTCCACCGCGAGCCCCTCGGTGAACGTGCGGACCCACGCCTTGTGCGCCGAGTAGGTGCCCATGGCGGTCAGCGCCGCGACCGAGGAGACGTTGAGGACCGCGCCGCGCCCGCGCTCGACCATCTGCCCGACGGCGGCGTGCGACAGCACGAGGACCGCGCGCACCATGACGTCGAGCGCGCGCTCGTGCGTCTCGAGGTCGCCGCCGACGAAGGGCTGGTTGAGCCCGAAGCCGGCGTTGTTGACGAGCAGGCCGACCGGCCGCTCGGTCGCCCGCAGCCGCTCGGCGACGCGTTCGACGTCGGCGCGGTCGGCGAGGTCGGCGGGCAGCACCTCGGCCCGGATGCCCGCCGCGGCGCGCAGCTGGTTCGCGAGGCGGTCGAGCCGCTCCTGGTCGCGCGCCACGAGGACGACGTCGTGCCGGGCGGTCGCGAGCTGCCAGGCGAACTCGAGCCCCAGCCCAGCGCTCGCCCCGGTGATCAGTGCCGTAGCCATGCGACCAGCCTAGGGGCCGACGCTCGGCGCGCGACGGAGGCGCCGGTAGCGTGCGGCCATGCGACTGGCGACGTGGAACATCAACTCCGTCCGGGCGCGCGCGGACCGCGCCGTCGCGTGGCTCGAGCGCACCGGCACCGACGTGCTCGCGCTCCAGGAGACCAAGGTCGCCGACGCGAAGTTCCCGTACGCCGTGTTCGAGGCGGCGGGCTACGAGGTGGCGCACGTGGGCCTGAGCCAGTGGAACGGCGTGGCCGTCGTCAGCCGGGTCGGCATCGAGGACGTCGAGGTCGGCTTCCCCGGCCAGCCGGCGTTCGGTGCCGAGACCCCGGTGGTCGAGGCCCGCGCGATCGGCGCGACCTGTGGCGGCGTGCGCGTGTGGAGCCTGTACGTGCCGCACGGCCGTGCCGTCGGCGACCCGCACTACGCCTACAAGCTCGAGTGGCTCGCGCGCCTGCGCGACGCCGCACGCTCGTGGCTCGACCCGGCGACGGGCGACCCCGGCGCCCAGGTCGCGCTCGTGGGCGACTGGAACGTCATCCCGCTCGACACCGACGTGTGGGACGTGCGCGAGTTCGACGGCCACACCCACGTCACGCAGCCCGAGCGCGACGCCTTCGCGGCCTTCGCGGACGCCGGCTACACGGAGGTCTCCCGCGTCTTCGTGCCGGACGAGCACACGTACACGTACTGGGACTACAAGCAGCTCGCGTTCCCCCGGAACAAGGGCCTGCGGATCGACTTCGCCTGGGCGTCGCCCGCGCTCGCGGCGCGCGTGAGCGGCGTGACGATCGACCGCGACGCACGCAAGGGCACCGGACCCTCGGACCACGTCCCGGTGGTCGTGGACCTGGTGTGACGCCCGCGCGCCCCGGCCCGTCCGCCGCACGGGTGACGTTCGGGCCCGCTCCCGTCCGGGCCGGCCACGCCGCGCGACGCGGGCGGACCTCACCCGTCCCGGCGCAGTAGGTTCGGACCCGTGACGACTCCACCCCCGCCGTCCGGTCCGCCGGCGCCGCCGGAGCCCGGCGCGCCGGTGCCCGAGTGGCTGCAGCAGGCGACGCAGGGCACCTACGCGGGGTCCCCGGCGCCCCAGGAACCCCAGGCGGCGCAGGCGCCGCCGGAACCGCCGGGCTTCGCGGCGCCCGCCGGCGAGTCACGACCGGAGCCGGCCCCGCGCGGGTACCTCGCGGAGACCTATCCGGCCGACGGCTACGGCGCGACGGGGGAGGACCCGCCGGCCCCGTGGGCGATGCGACCGCCCCCGGGCGCGCCCGGGTACGGCCAGGCGCCGTACGGCGCGCCTGGCTACGACCCGCAGGCGCAGGCGCCCTACGGCCGCGGCTACTCCGGCCCGCTGCCGTACGGGACCGGGGCCTACGGCTGGGTCCCGCCCCCGCCGCCGATCGACGGCATGGCGATCACCTCACTCATCGTGGGGGTCGTCGGCATCCTCACCTGCATCGGGGTCTTCCTCGGGCCGGTCGCGCTCGGGCTGGGGATCGCCGCGTTGAACCGGATCTCCCAGCGTGGCACGCGGGGCAGGGGCCTGGCGATCGGCGGCATCACGGTCGGCGCGGTGGCCACGGTCGTGGTCATCATCCTGATCATCGGCGTCGCGACCGACCCCCAGGGGTTCCTCCGGTGACGGCCGGCACGGGCTCACCGGACGGTACGGGCGGCTACTACCCGCAGCAGGCGTACTACGCGCCCGGCTGGACGGCCGACCCGGACCGACCGCCTCCCCCGCGCCGCGCCCGCCGCCTCGTGCTGTGGTCGGTCGCCGCCATCGTGCTCCTCGCGCTCGTCGCGACGGCGGTCGTGGCGCTGCGGATGCGCGCCGAGACCTCGCCGCTCGGCGACGTCTCCGAGGCCACGACGGTGCACAGCCGCCGGCTCGACGTCGGGCACTGCGTCGCCCGCCTGCCCGAGGACGGCGACGTCGGCCGCGTCGACGTCGTGCCGTGCGCGGAGCCCCACGTCGCCGAGGTCGTGGGGATCCACCGGTTCCGGTCGGACGCGTGGCCCGGCCGGCAGCGCGTCGACGCCGAGGCCGCCGCGGCCTGCGAGATGGACTCCCGGCAGGCCGACGCCGGGTTCCGTGCGGTCGTGTGGACGCCCTCGGAGGCGAGCTGGGGCCAGGACGACCGCGCCGGCCTGTGCCTCGCGTGGCTTCCCGACGGCGAGGCGCGCGGCTCGTTCGCCGCGGGCGACGAGGTCACGACCGGCTGACGGGGTCCGCCGCGGAGCGGGACGGCTCGGCCGTCCACAGCCCGAAGGAGACGCCGCTGGGGTCGGTCACGACGCCGAACCATCGGTCGTCTCCGCCGAGCTCGGTCCGGGCCCGCTCCACCGTGGCGCCGAGCGTCACCGCCCGCTCGATCGCCGCCTCCAGGTCCTCGACGAGCACGTAGAGGCGCACCCCGGCCCGCGGGTCGGCGCCGGGAAGGCCGCGCTGCAGGCCGCCGATGCCGGACTCGCCGTCGTGCACGATCCAGTAGTCGGCGCCCAGCTCGGTGTCCGCGAACGCCGGCCGGAACGTCCACCCCCACATCGCGCCGTGGAACGCCTGGAACGCCTCGGGCGCCGGAGTCTCGACCTCCCACCACACGATGCTCATGGTCGCCAGCATGCACGCCCTGCACCAGCCACGTCAGCATCTGGGGACGCTGACGCTCAGGCCGCGGTCAGCACCAGGCCGGGACGCTCGGCGCCGACGGCGAGCCCGTCCTCGGGCGCGAGGTCGACCGTCACCGTGCCGCCGTCGTGGACCTCGCCCGCGAGCAGCATCCGCGCGAGCCGGTCGCCGATCTCGCGCTGCACGAGGCGGCGCAGCGGCCGGGCCCCGTACGCCGGGTCGAAGCCCTCGATCGCGAGCCACTCGCGCGCGGCGGGCGTGACCTCGAGCGTGAGTCGCCGGTCCGCGAGGCGCGCCGCCAGACGCTTGATCTGCAGGTCGACGATGCTGCTCAGCTCCCCCAGCGAGAGCGCGTCGAACAGCACGACGTCGTCCAGGCGGTTGAGGAACTCGGGCTTGAAGGCCGCGCGCACGGCGCTCATGACGGCCTCGCGCTTCGCGGCGTCGTCCAGCGTCGGGTCCACGAGGAACTGCGAGCCGAGGTTCGACGTCAGCACGAGGATGACGTTGCGGAAGTCGACCGTGCGGCCCTGGCCGTCGGTCAGGCGCCCGTCGTCGAGCACCTGGAGCAGGATGTCGAACACCTCGGGGTGGGCCTTCTCGACCTCGTCGAGCAGCACGACCGTGTAGGGCCGGCGCCGCACGGCCTCGGTGAGCTGGCCGCCCTCCTCGTAGCCGACGTACCCGGGCGGGGCACCCACCAGGCGCGCGACCGAGTGCTTCTCGCCGTACTCCGACATGTCGATGCGGACCATGGCGCGCTCGTCGTCGAAGAGGAAGTCGGCGAGCGACTTGGCGAGCTCGGTCTTGCCGACGCCCGTCGGGCCCAGGAAGAGGAACGAGCCCGTGGGCCGGTCCGGGTCCGCGATGCCGGCGCGCGAGCGACGCACCGCGTCGGACACCGCGGCGACGGCCTTCTTCTGCCCGATGAGGCGCTCGCCGAGCACCTCCTCCATGTGGAGCAGCTTGGCGGTCTCGCCCTCGAGCAGGCGTCCGGTCGGGATGCCGGTCCAGGCGGAGACGACCTCGGCGATCTCGTCGGTGCCGACGCGCTCGGCGATCATGGGCGCCTCGGCGGGGCCCTCACCCTCCGGGCGGCGCCGCTCGGCCTGCTCGGCCTCGGCGATCTCCTTCTCGACGGCGGGGATGTCGCCGTAGAGCAGGCGCGACGCCGTCGCGAGGTCGCCCTCGCGCTGCGACTTCTCGGCCGCGACCTTCAGCTCGTCCAGGCGCACGCGCAGCTCGCCCACGCGGTTCTGCCCGGCCTTCTCCGCCTCCCAGCGCGCGGTCAGGCCCGCCAGCTCCTCGCGGCGGTCCGCCAGCTCGGCGCGCAGCCGCTCGAGGCGGTCGCGCGAGGCCGGGTCGTCCTGGTCGGCCGCCTCGGCGAGGTAGGACTCCTCCATCGTCATCCGGTCCACGGCGCGGCGGAGCTCGTCGATCTCGACCGGCGAGGAGTCGAGCTCCATGCGCAGGCGCGACGCGGCCTCGTCGACCAGGTCGATCGCCTTGTCGGGGAGCTGACGCCCGGGGATGTACCGGTCGGAGAGCGTCGCCGCCGCGACGAGCGCCGCGTCGGCGATGCCGACCTTGTGGTGCGCCTCGTACCGCTCCTTGAGGCCGCGCAGGATCGCGACGGTGTCCTCGACGCTCGGCTCCCCGACGAAGACCTGCTGGAACCGCCGCTCGAGGGCGGGGTCCTTCTCGATGCGCTCGCGGAACTCGTCGAGGGTCGTCGCGCCGACCATGCGCAGCTCGCCGCGCGCCAGCATCGGCTTGAGCATGTTGCCGGCGTCCATCGAGCCCTCGGCCGCACCGGCCCCGACGACCGTGTGCAGCTCGTCGATGAAGGTGACGACCTCGCCGTCGGAGGACTTGATCTCCTCGAGGACGGCCTTGAGGCGCTCCTCGAACTCGCCGCGGTACTTGGCCCCGGCGACCATCGAGGCGAGGTCCAGCGCGATGAGCCGCTTGCCGCGCAGGGACTCGGGCACGTCGCCCGCGACGATGCGCTGGGCGAGGCCCTCCACCACGGCGGTCTTGCCCACGCCCGGCTCGCCGATGAGCACGGGGTTGTTCTTGGTGCGGCGCGAGAGCACCTGCACCACGCGGCGGATCTCGGCGTCACGGCCGATGACGGGGTCGAGCTTGCCCTCGGCCGCGGCGGCCGTGAGGTCGACGCCGTACTTCTCGAGCGCCTGGTAGGTGCCCTCGGGGTCGGGCGTGGTCACGCGGGCCGAGCCGCGCACGGTGGGCAGCGCCGCCGCGAGCGCGTCGCGCGTGGCGCCGGCGTCCCGCAGCGCCTGGGCGGCGGGCGACGAGCCCGCGGCGATGCCCATGAGGAGGTGCTCGGCCGAGACGTACTCGTCGCCGAGGGCCTGCGCCTCCTGCTGGGCGGCCGTGATGACCGCGCTCGTGGCGCGCGACAGGGTCGGCTGGACCACGGAGCCGCCCGACGCAGCGGGGAGCGTGGCCTTGGCGGCCGCCGTGCGCTGCGCGAGCGCCGCGCGGTCCACCCCGACGGCGTCGAGCAGCGCCGAGGCGACACCGCCCGGCTGCTCGAGCAGCGCGTCGAGCAGGTGGACCGGCTCGAGCTGCGGGTTCCCGCCCGCCGTCGCGGCCTGGATCGCCGCGGCGAGGGCCTCCTGCGACTTCGTCGTGAACTTCTGGTCCATCAGTGGTGCGCCTCCGGGCTGCGTGGACGGTGCGCCCGTCCCGTGTCGTGCGTGGTCTGGTGTCCCCTGGTTCAACCGAGGGTCAACTTGAGTCTATTCCGCTCAACTCTGCGGCGCGAGAGGTTCCGGCCGCGCGAGGCGTCCTGGGTAGCTGGTCCCAGCACTGGCCCGCCCGGCACCGGGACAATGGCAGTCGGCCGCGATCCGGCCGCCCGATCCGAGGAGCCTCATATGTCGATCATCGTCGGCTGGACCCCGACCCCCGAGGGCACCGCTGCCCTCACCCACGCGCTCGCCGAGGCGCGGTCGCGCGGCGCCGAGCTGCTGGTGGTGAACGTGTCAGGGACCAGCGACCCGTCGGAGTCGACCTTCGCGACGGACCGGGAGCTCGAGCGGATCGAGGCCCTCCTCCGGGAGAGCGGCGTGCGCTACTCGCTGCGTCAGCTGGTGCGCGGGCGCGCCCCGGCCGAGGAGATCGTCTCCCTGGCCGCCGAGACGGGCGCGCAGCTCGTGGTCATCGGCCTGCGCCACCGCAGCCCCGTCGGCAAGCTGCTGCTCGGCAGCCGCTCGCAGGCGATCCTCCTCGACGCGCCCTGCCCCGTCCTGGCGGTCAAGGCGGAGCACGCCCTGGCGGCCTGACCCGGCCACCCCCGGGCGCCTGCCACGATGTGCGCACGCCGGCGTCGCGGACGCCGCCAGCGCCCACGAGGAGCGACGTGACGCACGGACCCGGGACCCCGCCCGCCAGGCACGACCAGTGGCACGACGACGTGCTGCCCGGATGGGAGGCGCTGACGCTCGACCTGCGTCCCGACGCGCAGGGTCCGGGCGTCGCGACGCTCGTCCGGCGCCGTGGGGTCCCCCGGCTGGAGCGGGCGGTGCTGTACGTCCACGGCTACGTCGACTACTTCTTCCAGGCGCACCTGGGCGAGGCGTGGGCCGCGATGGGCTACGACTTCTACGCCCTGGACCTGCGGTCCTACGGCCGCTCGCTGCTGGCGCACCAGCGGCCCAACGACGCGCCGGACCTGGCCGTGCACGCCGAGGAGCTCGACCGCTCGGTGCGCCTGCTGCGCGAGTGGGGGCACACCGTCGTCGTCGGGCACGGGCACTCGACCGGCGGGCTGCTGCTGTGCCTGTGGGCGCACGAGCGGCGCGGTCGCGCGGAGCCGGTGGTCGACGCGCTCGTCCTCAACAGCCCGTGGCTCGAGCTCAACCGGGGGTGGTTCGACCGCGTCGTCACGACGCGCGCCGTCGACATGCTCGGCAGGGTCGCGCCGCACACGGTCGTCTCGCAGCTGCAGCCCCACTACGGGCGGGGCCTGCACCGCGAGACCGGGGGCCCCTGGGACTACGACCTGGCGTGGAAGCCGCACGAGGGCTTCGGCGTCCGGGCGGGCTTCATCCGCTCGGTGCGGCGCGGGCACCGCGCCGTCGCGCGCGGCCTGGCCGTCGACGTCCCGGTGCTGGTCTGCACGAGCGACGCGTCCGGCCCCGCCGACCGCCTGCACGAGGCGCTCGACCGCACCGACAGCGTGCTCGCGGTGGAGCACATGGTCGAGCGCGCGCCGCGGCTGGGCCCCGACGTCACGATCGTCCAGGTCCCGGGCGGCGTGCACGACCTCGCGCTGTCGTCGGCGCCGGCACGCGATCGCTACCTCGCCGACGTGGCGCGGTGGGTGGCCGAGCGACTCCCGGCCGACCCACCGCCACGACGGCTCAGCGAGCCGCGCCCTCCAGGCTGCCCGTGATGCCACCCTCGGTCTCGTCGAGCGCGATGCACAGGACCTCGCGGTCGTCGAGCTCGTTCCAGCCCATCTCGCTGGGCGCGAGCGGCTGGTAGTAGATCTCGGACTCGTCGTACGGCACGCCGATGAACGTCTCGAACTCCGCGAGGCAGAACTCGTCCGCCAGGTCGAAGATCGCGTCGTCGCCCGGGTAGTCGCCGTCCTCGAGCTCGGTCGAGGCGAAGATCTCCGAGTCGTGCGGCTCGCTGCACGGGACGGTCGGGACCGACTCGACCTCCTCGGCGAGCTCGCCGCTGTTCATGCAGTCCCCGACCTGCAGGGCGAAGACGTCGGACTCGGAGCTCTCGGTGATCTCACCGGTCTCCTCGTCCCGGACCGGCTCGTCGGGGCCGCATCCCGTGAGCGCGAGCGCCGTCACGGCGAGAGCGACAGCAGCGGCTGAACGTGCGAGACGCATGGGTTCCCCTTGTGAAGATATCGGTGTACCGGGTGCCCGGCCGCCAGACCCTATCGACACCGGCGCCCCGCCGCACGGGTGAATCCGCCCCGGGCGGCGGCCGTGCGCAGCCCTCCGGGAGGATCAGCACCATGTCCGACGACTTCACCTTCGGCGCACCCGAGCCGCACGGGCCGTTGCGCACCTTCCACCCGCGGCGCGCCACCCTGGGACCCGCGCGACGGGAGGCGCTCGAGCGCCTCTGGCCGACGCTGGGCTTCTCGGTGCACGGCACGGGCGACGGTCCGCTCGACCGCCGGGCCCTCTTCGGCCGCGACGCGCCCCTGGTGCTGGAGATCGGCTCCGGGATGGGCGAGGCCGTGGCGGCCATGGCCGCGGCCGACCCCGGGCGGGACTACCTCGCGGTCGAGGCGCACCTGCCGGGGATCGCCAACCTGCTGCTCCTGGTGGAGGCGGCCGGGCTGACCAACGTCCGCGTCGCGCACGGCGACGCCCTCGAGCTGCTGCGCCACCGGGTGCCCGAGGGCTCGCTCGACGCGATCCACGTGTTCTTCCCGGACCCGTGGCCCAAGAAGCGGCACCACAAGCGGCGCATCGTCCAGCCGGACCACGTCGCCCTGATGCGGTCGCGGCTCGCCGTCGGCGGCATGCTGCACGTCGCGACGGACTGGGCGCCGTACGCCGAGGTGGTGCTCGAGGTCCTCGCGGCGGATCCCGGGCTCGAGAACCCGCACGGCGGCCCTGCCCCGCGCCCCGCGCACCGGCCCGTGACGAGCTTCGAACGCCGTGGCCTGGACCTGGGGCACGAGATCACCGACGTCGTCGTGCGCCGCGTGGCCTGAGCGCCGCGCGCGGCGGGCTACGGCGCGCCGGCCAGCAGCACCGTCCCGTCGGTGGAGACGAGCTCGACCGCGACGATGTCGGAGCGGCGCATGAGGGTGGACGCCGGCACGGTGACCTCGCGGTCCGCCACGCCGGCCCACGTCGCCACCTCCTCCGACCTGCCGGCACCGTCCCGCAGCACGAGCGCGTACCCGACGCGCGTCGGTCCGCCCTCGCCCTCGTCGCCGTAGCCGCCGGGCTCCGCCGGCGCGGCCGTGCCCGGCGCGGGTGCCGCCGGGTCTGCCCCGCCCCCCGCGTGCCGGCAGACCAGGTCGATCTTCGTCCCCCAGGCGACGTCGTCCAGGCGCACCGTCGCGGTGACGGGGGTGTCCACGACCGGGCTCAGCTCGATCGTCGCGCTCGCCACCTGCGTCTCGACCGTCCGCCACGGCAGCGCCAGCGGGCTGCCGGGCAGCACCAGCACGGCGGCGAGCACGGCCGCCGCGGCCAGCGCCCCCACGACGCGCCGACGCCGCGCGCGC
>NZ_JACEXH010000001.1:0-80256 GCF_014525465.1 Actinotalea sp. JY-7885
GGCTGGCCGGGGTGCCGCGACCGGTGGGGCCGGGGCCGGCGCGGCGGCGGGCGGCGCGGCCGGCCGGGGTCGGCTCGTCAGCTGCTGGACCGCGCTGATGATCGCGGGTGCCGCGCTGATCACGGCCGGGATGATCGCCGCGAGAGCGGGGAGGAACTCTGCCTCGTCGGTGCCGGCGTCGTCCGTGAGCCACTCGAGCGCAGCGTCCTGGGACCGGTCGGACCAGGCCGCACCGTGCCCCCCGTCCCACGGCAGCCCGCCGGGGTCCGTGCCCTGCCCCTGGTCCATGCCAGCCTCCCTCGACCCGGCGCCGGCGCCGGAGGTGCCGTGCGCAGCGAACGTATGCGCCGCGGCGTCCGGCGGAGGTGTGCCCGACGTCGGTCCCGTGTCCGGCGCGCGTGGGACGCACGTCGGGACGCCGTCGGGCCGGCGTCTCGACGCCGTCCGCGCGGCGGTGTCGCGTGCACGCGACCACCGACCGTGCCCGTGGGGCGCCCTTGTCCCCGCTGCTCGCCCGGGTGAAGACTGGTCGCGGCACCTCACCCGCTCCTGCGCTGCGGCATCGGCCCACGGCGGCGCGGCCACGTGGCACCCGCCCGACGTGGAGCAGGCCGCCCCGGGGGGAGGCGCGGTTACGAATGTCCGTACCGGCGTCCCCGCCGCCCGTCGAGCTGCGCCTGCTCGGCGGCTTCCAGGCGTGGTGCGGTGCGGACGAGATCCGGTTGCCCCGGACGCTGCAGCACCTCGTCGCGCGCGTCGCCCTGGGCGGCCGCGCCGCTCGGGCCCTCCTCGCCGGGGAGCTGTGGCCCGACCTGCCGGAGCACCGGGCCCACGGCAACCTGCGCACCTCGATCTGGCAGGTCAGGCGCCTGTGCCCCGACCTCGTGGCCGACGCTGGTGACGCTCTCATGCTGGCGCCGCACGCCGTGGTGGACGTGCACCAGGCCCACGCCCTCGCGATGTCCGTCATCCGGGACGCCGCCGGTGTGCCGACGGACGCGCTGATGCCGCACCTGCACGCCCTCGAGCTGCTGCCGGGGTGGTACGACGACTGGGTGCTCGCC
Organism: Actinotalea sp. JY-7885; assembly: GCF_014525465.1. NCBI lineage: Bacteria > Bacillati > Actinomycetota > Actinomycetes > Micrococcales > Cellulomonadaceae > Actinotalea > Actinotalea sp. JY-7885. The sequence goes on from NZ_JACEXH010000001.1 coordinate 1,065, forward strand.
GAGCGCGAGCGGGACCGGCAGCTGCGCGTCCACGCCCTGGAGCTGGCGGCCTCGGAGCTGCTCCGCCGGGGCGTCCCGGGAGCCGCGATGCACGCCGCGCTCGCCGCCGTCCGGCTCGAGCCGCTGCGCGAGAGCGCGCACCGGGCCGTGATCGAGGTCCATCTGCGTGAGGGGAACGTCGCGCTCGCGCTCGACGCCTACAGCCTGTACGGCAAGCTCGTCCTGGCCGAGTTCGGCATCGAGCCGAGCCCGGCCCTGCAGCACCTCCTCGGCATCGGGGGCCCGGCCGCGCGGGCGCTCGCGCCGCACGCCGGGCACAACGGCCTCCCGCGCACGCGATGAGCCGCACGGCACGCGATCAGGACTCCGCGTCCTCCCGCACCGCGAGCGTGACGTCGACGTCGGTCGGCGTGCCGTCGCGCACGACGGTCAGCGCGACGTCGTCCCCCGCCGCGTGCTGGCGGATGAACCCGATGAGCGACTCCGCGCCGCTCACGTGGTCGCCGTCGATCGCGATCACGACGTCGCCGGGGCGCAGTCCCGCCTGGTCGGCCGGGCTGCCCGGCTCGACGGTCAGCACCTCGGCGCCCGCCCGCCGGGCGTCGTCGACCGCCACGACCGTGTCGTCGAGCGCGACGCCCAGGTAGGCGTGCTCCGCGACGCCGTCCTCGTCGAGCTGGGAGGTGACCAGGTCCACGACGTCGCTCGGGATGGCGAAGCCCAGGCCGATGCTGCCGGCCTGCCCGCCGGAGTCCGTCGGCAGCGACGCGATCGAGCTGTTGATCCCGATCACGCGCCCCTGCGCGTCGAAGAGCGGGCCGCCGGAGTTGCCGGGGTTCACGGGCGCGTCGACCTGGATCGCGTTCGTCGTCGAGGCCACCGCCTGCTCCCCCGGCGACTGGGCCTGCTGCACCGTCGTGGTCGGCCGGTCCAGGGCCGAGACCGTCCCGGTCGTCAGCGTGTTGCTCAGGCCCAGCGGGTTGCCGATCGCCGCGACGGGCTGGCCGACGCGCACGGCGTCGGAGTCTGCGAGCTCGGCCACCCGGAGGTCGTCGGGCGGGTGGACGAGCCGGAGGACCGCCAGGTCGGTGGCCTCGTCCGTGCCGACGATCTCGGCCTGGTACATGCGGCCGTCGTGCAGGGTCACCACGACGCCGCCGTCCACGGCCCCGGCGACGACGTGGTGGTTCGTCACGACGCGGCCCGGCTCCCCGAGCATGACGCCCGAGCCCGCGCCGCCGCCCGACGCCGTCCGCACGTCGATCGCGACGACGGTGGGCTCGACCTCCTCCGCGACGGCGACCCAGTCGGGCGCGCCGCCGCCCGTGGTGGCGCCGCCGCCTCGGTCGTCGTCCGCCGTGGCCGTGACGGTGGCGGCCGCCTGGTCGTCCGACGCGGCCGCGCCCTGGCTCAGGCCCAGGGCCGCCAGCGCGCCGACGACGGCGGCGAGGACCGCGGCCAGTCCGAGCGCCCACCACGACGGCCGCGACCGTTGCGCCCCGCGGGTCGTCGTCCGTGGTGGGGGGTGCGGGCCGGCGGCGGGCTTCGGGTCGAACGGTTCGTGCGACATGACGCCCCCTGAGGAAGTAGCAGCCCTACCAGTGGACGCCCGATGTGCCGCGCGCGCCGCTCGGACGCACACTCGGGGCGTGAGCGACGACGACGTCCGCGCGCGACGGGTCCACGCCCCGACGGTGCTCGACACCTACCGCGCCATCCGGCTCGCCGTCGTGCTCCTCGTCCTGCTCCTGGCCACCGCGGTGGCGACCCAGGCGCTCACCACAGGCTGCTGGCAGACGTCGCTCAGCGCGTACTACTGGACCGGCGCGCACGACGTCGTCGTCGGCGTGCTGTGCGCGGTCGGCGCGTGCCTGCTCGTGTACCGCGGCAGCTCGCCGCTCGAGGACACGCTGCTGGACCTGTCGGGGTTCCTCGCGTTCGTCGTGGCGCTCGTCCCGGCCGCCCGCGAGCCGTCGTGCGGCCCCGCGATGCTGGCACCGCAGGACATGGCCGTCGACGGGGTGCGCGCCAACGTGCTGGCGGCCCTGCTGGTCGCGGCGCTCGCGCAGGCGGTCGCCGCGGTGCTGGAGCGCCGCGGCGCCGTCGTGCGGGAGCGCAGCGGACCGGCCGACGTCGTCCGCGCGCTCGCCTGGGTCCTGGCCCTCGCGGGCGGGGTGGTCGCCGTCGCCGACCCGGACCGGCTCGCGGCGTCGGGTCACGACGTGGCGGCGCCCGCGATGTTCGCCGGGATCGTCGTGGTCGTGGCGATCAACGCCTGGCAGGACCAGGTCGCGCGACGCGCCCGCTACGCGCGGGTGTACGCGGTGATCGCCCTCGCGATGCTCGTCACGCTCGCGGGTGTGGGCCTGCTCCGGTTCGTCGTCGTGCCGGAGTGGACCCACGCAGTACTCGTGGTCGAGGCACTGCTCGTCGCGGAGTTCGCGGCGTTCTGGCTGGTCCAGACGGTCGAGCTGTGGCACGTGGCCGACCGGCGCGAGCTCATGCCGCCATCGCGCGGCTAGCGTCACGTCGTCGTCGTCGCCCGGCCGACCGGCGCCGTCGGAGGGCTCATCGGCGGCGCTGACCGGCCGATACGCAGGTCATGCTCCTCGCGCGTCCCGCATGTCCTGACCTGCCGAGCGTCGAGGGCGCCGAGGCGGGGTGGGCCGAGCTGGTCTCGACGCTGCCGCAGATCGTGTGGGTCGCACGGCCCGACGGCTACCACACGTACTTCAACCAGCAGTGGCTGGACTACACGGGGCTGACCCTGGCCGAGAGCCTCGGCGACGGGTGGAACCCCCCGTTCCACCCCGACGATCGTCCCCTGTCGCGCCGGTTGTGGGCCGAGGCGACCCGCACCGGGCAGCCCTACGAGATCGAGTACCGGCTGCGGCGCCACGACGGCGTCTACCGCTGGATGCTCGGCCGCGCGGTCCCGATGCGCGACGACACCGGCGCGATCGTGAAGTGGTTCGGGACCTGCACCGACATCGAGGACCTCAAGGCGGCGCTCGAGGAGGCCGCCACACTCCGCGAGGAGCTGGAGCGCCGCGCCACCCACGACCCGCTGACCGGGCTGGCCAACCGGGACCTGCTCTTCGAGCAGATGGACCTCATGCTCCACCGGCGGCAGGGCGCGGGCCTCGCCGTGGTCTTCATCGACCTCGACTGGTTCAAGGCGATCAACGACCGGCTCGGCCACCGCATCGGCGACCAGCTGCTCGTGGTGGTCGCCGACCGGCTGCGCGCCGCCGTGCGCCCGGGCGACGTCGCGGCCCGGATCGGGGGCGACGAGTTCGTGGTCGTCGGTGCGGCCGACGACCAGGACGAGGCCGAGCGCCTCGCGCGGCGCATCACCGAGGCGGTCGGCGGCAGCGTGCGCCTCGAGGGAGTGCCGATCAGCGTCACCGCAAGCGTCGGCGTGACCTTCGTCGAGGCGGGCGAGGCACCGAGCGCCGACCTGGTGCTCGCGCAGGCCGACGCCCGGATGTACGAGGCGAAGCGGCGACGCTGACCGGGCGGTGGGGCGTTCACCCGAGCTCCGACCGCTCCCACCACACCGCGGTCCAGAGCGCTGCGAGGCCTGCGACGGGAAGCGCGATCAGCAGCTGGACCGGCAGGACCGCCGACGCCGCGTCGGCTCCCCCCATGCCCGCCCAGAGGCTGGGTGCCGCCCACGGGAACCACGCGCCCGCGCCGGCGACGGTGGCGACCTGCGTGACGACGACGATGCAGAGCAGCGCCCCGATCGCAGGGAGATAGCCCCGACGTCCGCTCGCGACGGTCGCCAGCGGCAGCGCCAGCATCGCCATGAGGACGGCGACCGCGAGCACGCGTCCGACGCCCCGGAGCGCGTCCGCGTCCGGCGCGCCCAGCCCGATGACGCCGCCCACGCCGAGCGCCAGGACGGCGGTGATCGCGGCAGCCCCCACGGCGCCCACCATGACGGCTCCCAGCTTGGCCGTCACGATGGCGCCCGGCCGCGTCGGCAGGGCGAGCAGCCCCGTGACGGTGCCGTCGGTGAACTCGCGGCCCACCGACCAGCTCACCACGATCCCCACGCAGAGCAGCTCGGCCACCGACAGGATCTGCGCCAGGACCCCGAGGTAGCCCTCCCAGCCGGTGCCCTGCATCATCGGACGCACCTTCGACGCCATCACGCTGTCGCCGGTGCCGAGCGCGACGGCGCTGAAGGCCGCAGCCATGGCCACGGGAACGAGCGTCAGCACGACGGCGGCGGTGCGTCCCACGCCGGAGCGCCGCAGCTTCAGGACCTCCACCCGCCACGCCGCCCTCATGCCGGCCACTCGCTCACGCCTTCCCCGGTCCGACTCGCCTCGGCCCGGTACACCGTGGCGAAGAAGGCCCGCTCGAGGTCGACGGCCCCGGGCGCCAGCGTGTCCACGACCGTGCCGCGGTGCAGGACGGTGATCCGGTCGGCCACGCGCGCGACCTCGTCGAGGTGGTGGCTCGAGACCAGGACGCCCGTGCCGCGCCGGCGAGCCTCCTGGAGCCAGCGGCGCACGACGAGGACGCCCGCGGGGTCGAGGGCGTTCGTCGGCTCGTCGAGCACCAGGAGCTCCGGCCGATGGACTGCTGCGCACGCCAACCCGACGCGTTGCCGGTTGCCGGTGGACAGGTGGGCGCAGCGACGGTCCGCCCAGTGCCGCAGCTCCAGCTCGTCGATGATGCGGTCGCTCAGCACCGGGACGTCCCGACGGTCGACGCCGCGAAGGAGGGCGGCGGAGCGGATCACCTCGGTCACGGTGAGCTCGCCGTACAGGAAGGGCACGCCGACCAGGTGCCCGGTGCGCGCCCAGGTCGGCGACGGCGCTCGCCACGCGTTCACCGCACCTGTGGCGGTGGTGACGGCGGCGCTGCCGGCGTCCGGCCGCAGCATCCCGAGGCACAACCGCATCAACGTCGTCTTGCCCGCGCCGTTGAGGCCCACGAGGGCGTGCACCTCGCCGCGGCGCACCGTGAGGTCGACACCGGCGACGGCGACCTCGGTGCCGAACGTCCGGGAGATGCCGCGCAGGCGCAGGAGCGCATCGTCCGGCACGCCGCCACCCACGGCCGGTTTCGCGCGTCCCGCCGTCATCCGGCCGCTCCGTCGGGAGCCGGTTCCCCGGTGCCGGGCCCCAGCACCGCGAGGGCCTGCAGGACGACGTCGCCGAGGTCGCGGTCGTCGGGCCCGGCACCCCAGTCGAACAGCGCCTCCATGAGTGCGCCCAGGCACGCGCCGGTGGCGACCCGCGCCTCGAAGCGGTCCACCCCGTCCAGCACGAGCGCCTCCACGACGAGGTCGCCGGTGCGCCGGTTGTGCGACCACGCGCTCGCCATGAGTCCGCGGTGCTCCGCCACGATCCGCACCCGCAGCCGCGTCTCCTCCGAGGCCGATGGCGGGAGCTGCCCCCACGCGCCGGCGAGGCCACGCCGCACCCGCTCCAGGACGGGGAGCCGCCGGTCCTGAGCGAGGACCTGGGAGGCGATGGCGTCGTCGTAGGGGTCGTCGAACAGGACGGACTCCTTCGTCGGGAAGTGCCGGAAGAACGTCATGTGGGAGACCCCGGCGTCCTGGGCGATCCGCTGGACGGTGGTGCCGTCGAACCCCAGCTCGGCGAACAGGCGCAGCGCGCTCGCACGCAGTCGTTCGCGGGTCCGCGTCATAGCGCAATGTTAGTGACTAACATTGCGCTAGGGCCAGGGCCCGGTTGCTCAGTGAACGGTTCCCGGTGCGTCGTTCGATCAGCGGAGCTTGGCCTGTTCGAGCTCCCAGTACTCCATGTCGAACTGCTCGCCCTCGCTGGTCGTGACGTACCCGCCCAGCGCCTGCGCCGCCGTCATCACCCGGATCGTGTGCCGGTAGATGTCGCGCGCGACCCGGGCCTGCTTGGCGGTACGGCCGAGCCCCACCAGGCCGAGCTCGGGGTCGAGGACCACGCGAGGCATCGGGTCGAGCATCCGCACCGGCATCCGGGCTCTGGGGCGGTTCCGCGTGAAGTAGGCCCGGTAGTCGGCGACGTACTGCTCGACGTCCCGACCGATGAGAGGGACGCGCTTCGTGTGGATGACGTGCTCGAGCGTGGTCGGCCCCCGGCTCGTCACCTCGGCGAGGTCGGCCCTGTCGAGGAAGACGTCGACCTGGTCCGAGCGGACCGCCTCGGCCACCACCTCCCCGCCGACGACGTCGCGCACCTCTCTCGCGAAAGCGGCGAGCGCACCGTCCTCGGCCGCGTCGACGACCCTCTCGTGGGGGTCGTCGACGAAGCGCACGCCCGTGTGCTCCGCGATGAGCGACTCGGCGAGATCGACCAGGCGCAGGTGCCGCTCGTACGCCGTCCGGACGTCGTCGCCGAACGTGAACGCACCGTGGTGCGCCAGGACGAACCCGACCGCGCCGCCCCGGGCGATCTCGGGCCAGCGGGAACGCACGAGGCGGGCGAGCTCGAAGCCCGGCATGCAGTACGGCAGCAACGGAGCGGTGTCACCGAACAGGTCGTCGAGGAGGGCCGCCCCGTTCACGGTGTCCGTGAGCGTCACGATCGCGTCCGCGTGGGTGTGCAGGACCGCTGCGTACGGCAGGAAGGCGTGCAGCGGCGCCTCGATCGAGGGGTTCGGCGCCGACGCGTCGACCAGCGCAGCGCGCAGGGCGGCGACCATCTCCGTGTCGCTCACCTGATCCCGAGCCAGCAGGGTGGCGAGCGCGGCCCGCCGCAGCGGCGCGAAACCCTCTGGTCCGATCGAGCTCATGTCGTGCCCGGAGCCCTTGACGTAGAGAACCCCCTCGTCCTTGACCGAGGTGTTGCCACCCCCGTGGAGCACCAGGGAGGGGTCGGACCCCAGGAGGCGCGACGCGCGGACGACGTCGGCAGGGCTGTCGGCCCCGTCCGCGGGTGCCGGGTCGGTCGGCCAGTGAGTCGAGCGCATCAGCTCCTCAGTCCTCTCTGCCACCTCAGTCCTCTTTGCCCCCCGAGAGGTCCGTGTACATCTCCAGCGCCTCCGTCGGCTTGGCGCCGCCGTGCACCACCGCACGCACGGCCCGGATCATGGCCGAGGGATCCTGCCGCTGGAAGATGTTGCGCCCCATGTCGACACCGGCCGCCCCCTGACTGATCGCGTCGTGCGCCATGGTCAGGGCGTCCAGCACCGGGAGCTTCTTCCCCCCGGCCATGATCACGGGCACGGGGCACGCGGCCGTGACGGACTCGAACTCGCCGTCGCAGTAGTACGTCTTCACGAGCTGCGCGCCGAGCTCGGCGATCATCCGGGTGGCCAGGCGCAGGTACCGGGCGTCCCGCGTGAGCTCCGTGCCGACCGCGGTCACGCCGAGCACGGGGATGCCGAGCCGCAGGCCTGCGTCCACGAGGGTCGTCATGTTGTGCACCGACTGCGTCTCGTGGGCACCGCCGACGAACACCTGGACGGCCACGGCGGAGGCGTCGATCCGCACGGCGTCCTCCATGTCCATCGCCACGCGCTCGTCGGACAGCTCCTTGAGCACCGACGGGCCCCCCGACGCCCGGACCACCAGCGGTGTGCCCGTGCCGGCGGGGATCACCGAGCGGATGATGCCGCGGGTCGCCATGAGCGCGTCCGCGTGAGCCGCGAGCGGCACGATCGACAGGTCGACCCGCTCCAGGCCGCTGGTGGGGCCCTGGAAGTACCCGTGGTCGAACGCGAGCATGACGGTCCGGCCGTCGGCCGGGTCGAAGATCCGGCCCAGCCGGTGCTTCATGCCGAAGTCGAGCCCGGACGCTCCCTTGACGTGGAACCCGTGGGTCTCCTGCGGGATGTCCGCGTGGTACTGCTTCGCCGAGACGTTGCCCTCGAGGTCGGCCATCGGTGATTCCCTTCGTCGACGTGGGTGGGGTGGTCGTCGTGGTGCCCACGACGAGGGCTCAGGGAGCGAGGTCGGGCTCAGGCTCGCCGGGGACCCACGGCACCTGGACGCCGTCCTGCGGGTCGAACGGCGCCTTGATGAACAGCGCCCGGAACACCTCGTCGGACTCGTTGACGAAGTAGTGCTGCTCGCCGGGCTCCATCTGGTAGACGTCGCCGACGCCGACCGCGTAGGCGCGGCGTCCGTCCACCCACAGCGTGGCCCGCCCCTCGAGGACCACGAACGTCTCCTCGATGGCGGCGTGGTAGTGGTTCGAGGCGTCGTCGCCCGGGCGCAGGCGCACGAGCCCGACGTCGGTACGAGGACCGCGGATGACGTAGCCCGGCCCGTACTGCCCGAACCGGTGCTCGGTGTCGTCAAGATGGCGGTGGATCACGGTGGCTCTCTCTCGCGTGGATCGGTCGTGAGGGTGGTCAGCTGCCCGGCGCGTGCCACATCGGGGTGGTCACACCCCGACGCGCGAGCTCGCGCTGGGGCGTGTAGGCGGTCTCCCAGCGGGCACGGACCTCCCGGTACCGTTCGTGCCGCTCGGGATCGGGGGTGACCTCCCGTTCCCAGGTCACCCACGCGGCGGCGTCCGCCGGCGTGCCGAGCGCGCCCGCCGCCGTCGCGGCGCAGGCGGCGGTCCCCTGCGCGGTGGCCTCGGTGACCTTCGGCACGCGCAGGCTCCGGCCGAGGGCGTCGGCGACGATCTGCGACCACACGGGCGACGCGGCGGCCCCGCCGGCGAACACCACCGGGGCGTCCGGGGCGACGGGCGCGAACGAGGAGACGAGGTCGAGGTTCGCCGCCGAGACGACGGCGGCGTTCTCCAGCAGCGAGCGGAACATCGCCGCGCGGAGCCGCGGCCCGCCGTCGAGGGACAGGTTGAGGAACGACGGCGCCGCGTGCCGCCAGTGCCGGTAGTCCATGACGTCGCTGAAGATCGGGATGACGCCGTCCGCACCGACCGGCACCCGCGCCGCCGCCTCCGTGAGCACGTCGAGCGGGTTGCGTCCCCCCTCGCGGGCGGTCGCCACCTCGGGCGCGGCGAAGGTGTCGCGGAACCACCGGACGGCGGTGCCGGGGTGGAACGCGATCGCCTCCGCCTGCCACAGGCCGGGCACGGCGGCGCCGTTGACCCGGACCGCGAGGTCCGGGTGGGTGAGCGGCTCCCCGATGTTGACGTTGAGCTGCCAGAAGGTCCCCCCGGTCAGGAGGACCTGGCCGGGTTCCGTCTGCCCCAGGCCGAGCGCCGCGAGCTGGGCGTCGCCGCCCCCGACGGCGAGCGGGATGCCGGCGGCCAGTCCTGTGGCCTCGGCGGCGCTGTCCGAGAGCTTCCCGACCGCGGTCCCCGGCTCGACGACGTCCGGCACGAGGTCGCCGCGCAGGCCGCACAGGGTGGCCAGCTCCGGGTCGGCAGAGCGCGTCGCCAGGGCGAGCATGCCGGACGTCGAGCCGTTGGAGGGCTCCATCACGGGCTCGGCGCCCAGCCGGTGCAGCACCCACTCGCTGAGCATCACCACCCGCGCGGCGCGCTCGTAGAGGTCCGGGCGGTGGCGCGCGAGCCAGAGAAGGCGGGGCTGGGCGGCGAGCGCGAAGGTCTGTCCGCTGCGGCGGTAGACCTCCTCCAGCAGGCCGGTCCGGGCCTGGAGGTCCACCACCTCGACGTCGGCCCGGGAGTCCACGTTCGCGCACGCCCACAGCTCGCGGCCGGCGGCGTCGAGGACGACGAGCCCTTCCCGCATCGCGCTCGCGCTGACGGCCTGCACGGCCGAGCCGCCGATCCCTGACGTGGCCAGCACCTCGCGCACGGTCTCCAGGACCAGGGCGTGGTTGCGCTCGGTGGCGAAGCCCATCGACCCCGGCACCCCGGGCTCGGGGTCGTGCTCCCACGGCCGGGAGGCGACGGCCACGAACCGGCCCTCGACCGTGAAGAGTGCGGCGCGGACCGAGCCCGTGCCGGCGTCGATCGCGAGGACGTGGCTCATGCCACGTCCTCGGTCTCGGTGCCCTCCTCGTCGAGGAGCGCCCGGGCGACCTCCTCGGTGGTGACGAGCACGTCGAGATACCCGCCGCCCAGCGCGCCGCGGATGGCGTCGAGCTTCGCCCGGCCGCCGGCGACGCCGACGACGTTGGGGATGGCGCGCAGGTCGTCGAGGTCGATGCCGATGCGACGCCGGTGGATGGGCAGGTCGAGCGGGGTGCCCTCGGCGTCGTAGAAGACGCCGAGGATGTCGCCGACCGCTCCGGCCGCCGCGTTCCGCTCGAGCTCGTCCTCGGCCGCGTAGCCGAGCTTGGCGAGCGTCGGGCCACCGCTGAGCGCACCGATCCCGACGATCGCGTGGTCGGCCTGGCGGGCCAGGTCGAGCCCCTGCTGCACCTGCGTCTCCGCCCGCAGCGCCTCGGCCAGGCCCTCGGACGAGGCGAGGATCGGCGTCGGGAGCACCGCGTCCAGCGTGCCGTGGTCCCGGCCCGCCCGCGCCCGGCGCAGGTTGTCCAGGTAGGCGCCGACGCCGCCCGTGAGGCTGACCGTGCGGACGCCGGCGAGCGCGTCCGGCTGGAGCTGCTCCATGGTCTGCTGGACCGTGTCGCCCCACCCCATGCCCAGCAGGTCGCCCGGCCGCAGGTGGCTCTGGAGGTACTGCGCTCCCCCGCGTCCCAGCCGCGTGTTGACGACCGACTGCTGCTCCGCGTCCGTCTCCAGGCCCGGCGGGACCAGCACCTCCCGCAGGCCGAACTTCTCCTTCAGCATCCGGCTGACGCGGAAGGCGCTGTAGTACTCCGAGTTGATGGTGAAGCTGACGACGCCGGACTGCCGGCACCGCTCGAGCAGGCGCCCGGCCGACGCGCGCGAGACGTTGATCCGCTTGGCGATGTCGTCCTGCGTCATGCCGTCGACGTAGTAGTACCAGGCGACGCGCAGGAGCTGTTCCTGCGCCGGCCAGTCGTCGTCGCCGTACCGGCGGGTGCTGTCCACTGTCCCTCCTCGGGGAGTGCTGGTGGCCGGGTGGGGCGGACCGGCCGGGTCCGCCCCACCCGGGCCGTCAGAAGTCGTAGTCGGCGATGTTCTCGGCGGTGAAAACCACGCGCTCGGGCATCACGACGATGCCGTTGCCGTCGGCCTCGTAGTCGTAGCCCTGGACCGAGTTGGGCGAGACCTCGACCGTGCCGATGCCCTCGACCTCGAACGTGTCACCCACGTTGAGCTCCTCACCGTCGAGCAGCCGCTTGGCGACGGCGACGGAGAGTGCGCCCTGCTTCGTGACGTCCCAGAGCCCGAAGCGGTCGATGGTGCCGTTCTCGACGAACGTCCGCATGACGTTCGGCGTGGAGAAGCCCACGACGACGATGTCGTCGCGCCCGAGGTTCTCGAGCGCCTGCGCCGTTCCGGGCAGGGCGTTCGCGTCCGGGCAGATGATCGCCTTGAGGTTCGGGTTGGCGTTGATGAGCGCCTCCGCCTGCTGGACGGCGAGCTCGGTCTGGTTCTCGGAGAAGACGGTGTCGACGACGTTCCACTGCGTGTCCTCGTCGATGATCTGCTTGGCGACCTCGGTCCACTGGTTCTGGTCGGTCACCGTGGGGCTCGAGTAGTGGAAGGCGACGTCCACCGCCTCGTCGGCACCGATGTCCTCCTGGACCATCTCCACCAGGAGCGCGCCGAGCTGCTCGGGCGTGCCCTGGCTGATGTAGTGGCTGCGGCACTCGGGGTTGGTGTCCGAGTCCCAGGTGAGCACCTTGACGCCCTGGTCCATGGCCCGCTGGAGCGCCTGGCAGAGCCCGTCGGGCGAGACGGAGGAGACGATGATCGCCTCGGCTCCCTGCTGGACCTCCGTGTTGATGAGCTCGACCTGCTTGGCGACCGCCGCCTCCGGCGAGCCGACGTAGCGCACGTCGAGCCCGTACTCGTCGCCCGCGGCCACGGCGCCGGCGCCACCGCTCTCGAAGAAGCCCACGCCGGTGAGCTTGGGGATGAACGCCACCCGGGCGCCGTCCGACGCGCCCTCCTCACCGGTGTCGGTCTCGGAGCCGCCGCCCGACGAGCAGGCCGCGGTCAGGGCGAGCGCGAGTGCCGCGCTCGCAGCCAGGATGCTGGAACGGATCTTCATTGAACGTTCTCCGATCTGGTTGGACGCTGACGACGCAGCGTGCGGTGGGTGTCTACGAGGCCGCGACGTCGGCGAGCAGCGCCCGCCGCCGTCGGGCACGCTGGTTCTTGAACCGTTCCGCCGCGTGGGAGGTCCACCAGCGGAGGCTGGCGACCGCGACGAGCGCCGTGCCGGTCGCCACGGCGACCTGGGACTCGGTCATCCCGGCGAACCGCAGCCCCTGCTGCAGGAACCCGATGACGAAGGCGGCGATGACGACGCCGCCGATGGTTCCCTCGCCGCCGAACATGCTCACGCCGCCGATGACGACGAGCGTCAAGACGGGCATCAGCACCGAGGACCCGATGTCGGCCCGCGCGGAGGCCAGGTACGAGGTCAGGAGCAGGCCGGCGACCCCGGCGCCGAGAGCGGTCAGCAGGTAACCGGTGAGCGTGATCCGTCCGACCGAGAAGCCGCTGTAGACGGCGGCCCGCGGGTTCGCGCCGATCAACCGCGCCTGGCGCCCGAACGACGTGCCGTGCAGCAGCACCGTGAAGACGACCGCCGCGACGCCGAAGATCAGCAGCATGTTGGGCAGGCCGAAGGTCTTGCCGTTCCCGATCTCCACGAACCCGTCGGGCAGTCCCGAGATCCCCTCGAAGGAGGACACGTTGGCGAGTCCGGAGATCCCCACCGCCAGCCCGGCGAACAGGAACTGCGTGCCCAGGGTGATGACCATGGGGTTCGCGCCGGTGAGCAGGATGGCACCGCCGTTGACCAGCCCGGCGAGGAGCGCCGCCGCGAGCCCGCCGACGCAGGCCAGCCAGATGTTCGTGCCGTTCGCGAACAGGACGCCGGTCACGATCGCCGAGAGGCTGACGATCGAGCCGATCGAGATGTCGATGCCGCCGGTCATCATCACGATGGCGAGCGGCAGGGCGATGATGCCCAGGTACAGGAAGTCCGACGTCGAGCCGATCAGGCGGGTCGGGTCCAGGAAGCGGGGGTTGAGGGCACCGAACACGAGGATCTCGACGGCCAGCACCACGACGAGAGCGCCCTCCCACCGCGCCAGCGGCGCGAGCAGCACACGGATGCGGTCGTTCACGATGCCCCTCCCGAGGTGACGCGCGTGCTCTCGGCGACCGCGGCCGCCGGCGGGGGTTCGACTGGCTCGTCTCCCGGCACCTCGTCGGTGCGGTACCGAGCAGCGCGACGACGCCGCTCCAGGCCGGCCCGCACGCGGGAGTCGGCGAACAGGGCGGCCAGGAGGATGGCTCCGATGACCGTGTCCGCCCAGAAGCCGGGGATCCCGAGGAAGCTGAGCGAGCTCGTGACCGTCGTGATGAACACGGCGCCGAACGTCGCGCCCAGGATGCTGCCCACGCCACCGCTGAGGGCCACTCCGCCGATGACGGCTGCGGCGATCGCCCGCATCTCGATCCCCATGCCCGCCTGGTTCGACACCGAGCCGATCTGGGCGAGGAAGACCAGGGCGGCGACGGCGGCGAGCGTGCCGGACGCCGTGAAGGCGAGCACGACCATGCCGTTGGTGCGGACCCCGATGAGGTGGGCGCCGGTGGCGTTGTCGCCCGTCGCGTAGATGTGCCGGCCGGTGCGGGTTCGCGCCATGACGAGCATCAGGGCGACGAGCAGCGCGAGCGCCGTCCACACCAGCACGGGCATCCCGAGGACCTCGAGCGTGCCGATGCGCTTGTAGCTGGCCGGGATGTTCTCGACCGAGTGGCCTCCGGTGATGATGAAGGAGATGCCCCGGTAGGCGCCGAGTGTGCCGAGGGTCATGACGATGGACGGCACGTGGCCGTACGTGACCCCGACGCCGTTGATCGCGCCGAGAGCGGCGCCTGCCGCGACCACGGCGAGCACCGTGAGGGCGGCTGGGACCCCGTCGCGGAGCATGAGGCCGCCGAGGATGCCCGTCAGCGCCATGGTGGAGCCGACCGAGACGTCGATGTTCCGGGTGATGATCACCAGCGCGACGCCGGCGGCGAGCAGCGCGAGGATGACGGCCGAGTTGGCCATCCGCACGAGGTTCCCGACCTCGACGAACCGCGACTGCACCAGGCCGACGACGAGGAGGAAGAGCAGCGCCCCGATGATCGTCACGGCCTCGCGGGCCCGGAGGAAGGCAGGGACCCTCATGCTGACACCCCCTTCAGCGCACCGAAGGCCGTGTTGCGGACGTTCTCGAGGGTGATGGCGTCACCGACCAGCTCGTCGGTCAGACGGCCGTCCCGCATCACGACCACGCGGCTGCTGAGCTGGACCACCTCCTCGAAGTCGGAGGAGATGAGCAGCACCGCCAGGCCCTCGGCGGCGAGCTTCTCGACCAGCCGGTAGAGGTCCGCGCGCGCAGCGACGTCGATGCCGCGCGAGGGCTCATCGAGCATGATCACGCCCGGACGCGGGGCGAGCGCCTTCGCGAGCGAGACCTTCTGCTGGTTGCCGCCAGACAGGTTGGCGACGTGCCGGTCCCGCGACCCCGTCTGGATGGCCAGGTCGCGGCACATCTCGTCCGTCAGTGCCCGGTCGCTCCGGCGATCGACGAAGCCCGCCCTGCTGACCGCGGCGAGCACGGTCGAGGAGATGTTCTCCACGATCGACCCCAGGAGGAAGACGCCGTTCTCGTGGCGGTCCTCGGGGACGTACGACAGGCCGCGGGTCATGCTGCGTCGCGGGCTCCGACGGCTGTACCCGCGCCCGCCGAGCCTCACGCTGCCCCGTCCGGGACGCAGCCCGAAGACGGTCTCCGCGAGCTCGGTGCGTCCGGAGCCGACGACGCCGGCGATGCCGAGCACCTCGCCCGGGAAGACGTCGAGGGTGATGTCCCGGAACCCGTTGCCGGACAGCTCGCGCAGCGACAGTGCCGGCGGGCTGTCCGGCTGCTGGGCGGCGCGGCGCTCGGGGCGGACCGCGGCGACGGAGTCCGGCACCATCGCCGCGACGAGGGCGGGGATCGACGTGTCGGCGGTGCGCTCCTGGAGGCAGGTCGCGCCGTCGCGCAGCACCGTCACGCGATCGCACAGCGCGAAGATCTCCGGCATGCGGTGCGAGACGTAGAAGATGCCGACGCCGTCGGCGGCGAGCGTGCGCAGCTGGGTGAACAGCCGCTCCACCTCGCGTGCCGTGAGGGCCGACGTCGGCTCGTCGACGATGAGCAGCCGCGCACCGCGCAGGATGCCGCGCACGAGCTCGACCAGCTGCTGGTCGGAGATCGACAGGTCCGAGGCGCGGGCGTCGAGGTCGATCGACGCGCCGAGCTGCTCCGCGACCTGCCGCACCCGTGCCGGCGGCACGCGGTCGCGGCCCAGGGAGAGCTGCACGTTCTCGAGGACGGACAGGTTCGGGAAGAGCTCGGGCTCCTGCGGCACCAGGTACACGCCGTTGGCGTGAGCGGCTCGGGGCGAGAGGCGTCGGACCTCCTCCCCCGCGATCGCGATCCTCCCGGCGTCCGGGCTCACCACACCGGTCACGATCTTCATGAGGGTCGACTTGCCGGCACCGTTCCCGCCGACGAGCGCGTGGATCTCACCGGCCTGCAGGTCGATGCTCACGTCCTTGAGCACGGCGACCCCGCCGTAGGACTTCCAGATGCCCTCGAGCACCGCGACCGGGGCCACGGGGTCGTGGTTCGAGCTGTCGGGACGCATCACCGTTGACGCTGCCTCTCGTAAGGCCTGAGCAGATGCTCACGCGCTGAGCGAGTGCGCTCAACGTAGGGCCGGGTTCGAGGCGAGCGCAAGGATCTGGGCACCCGTCGTTGCGGTTTCGTGACGTGCCGCGCGGACGCGCTCCTCGTCGCCGGGTCCGCTCGGTGCGTACTTCCCGACGGCCTCATCCGGTTCCCGTCGGCGTCCGACCTGCGCGGCGCACATCTGCGTGACGACGGCCGACATCGAGCCGTTCTGGGTGGGCGAGCGACCCGGAGGGCCCGTCATCGAGAGGTCCGCGCCGCGCTACCGCTGAGTCGTGAGGAGCAGCAGCGGACGCGGCTACTGCGGGTGATCGAGCGCCTGGAGCGGTCCCTCCGCATCCCGCGGCCTAGATCAGACGTCCTTGCTCACGCCGATCACGGAGCCGGAGCCGCCGAGCGATCGAAGAGCCTCGACCAGCGGCCTCGGCATGATCCGACCTCTCGGACGAAGCAGCCCACACGACCTCACCTGCATCTCCGCCGAACCGGGTCAACGGGGTGCCACTGGAGATCATTGAGTACGCCGCCGAGAACGGTGTCATCATCCGTGACGTCACCGGCACCGTCTACGGTCCATGACGGAGGAGACGATGACTGAGGTCCTGTACACCAGCCGGTGGAACCCCCTGACGGGCCGGCCGGCGATGAAGCACCGTTGGCTGCCTGAGGACGAAGCGCGACGGGCGTTCGAGTCCGGATCGGGCATCATCACGATCGTCGACGCCGCGACGCGTGGTGATGGCGATGTCCCGCGCCCACGGTGGGTCATCGGCGCCGGCGCCAAGGGCAGAGTTCGCGTCCAGTTCTTCACCCCGGGCGGTGCGGTGTGGCGCCAGATCGACTACGACGACATCGATGGCCGACTGTGGCGCTGGATCTGCATCACGTACGTGTACCCCGACGACCAGACGCGCTACATGCGGCTGCAGGCGACCCGCATCCTCACCGAGGAGTTCCGCCCCGACGGCACAGGTCGCGTGAAGGACGACTCCAAACTCGAGCCGAACGTCGATGCCTACACATTGACCAATGCCCCGGTCGGCGCCTTCTGGATGGATAGGCCCGACTTCGGGAACTGGGAGGGCCTGACCAATCCGGAATACGGCGTCCCCTCACGGTGCGGTCGGTGACGCGGTGGACGCCATCGGCGACGGCCTCACGGACGCTTGGGAAGGTCTCTTCGGATGAGCGCGCAAAGACCGCGGCACGACCCCGAAGAAGCCGGCCCGCCGGCGCACACCTCGCTAGAGATCGCCGAGCTACGCCGACGTCTGGAGGCTCAGGAGAGGTCAACACGCCGCCTCGAGGTCCCGGTGGTCGCCGGCATTGGAGTCGTCGGCCTTGTCGTCGCAGCCGGCGGCACAACGCACCCGGCCCTGCTGGCGGTGGGGGCATGGATTCTGACTCTCGCGGTGCTCATCCTCTGGGGCCGCTCCGTACGGAACGGCAGGGAGCGCGGCACCGGTCCGCGCGGACCCGCACCGCGCCTGACCACCCTGGACGGCGAGCCCGCCACCGCGATCACCGCACCCGCCAGCCATCTCGCCCTCACCGTGGGGATGTGGCTGCTCATCGCGGTTCCTCTCGTCGGCAGCGGGCTTGCACTCACCGCCAGAGACGCCCCCGGCGCTGGCACGCTCTTGTTCGCGGCGGGCGCCTTCTGGCTGGTCCCGGTGGCACTTGCCGCAACGGGGCGCATGTCGTCAGGCGGTCTGTGGCTGACGCCCTCGGCGCTCGTGATCCGCGACCACGGTCTCGAGTCCCGCATCCCCTGGGGGTCACTCGTAGTCGCCGACGGCGCCGGCACGGACGCGGCGAATGGGACGGTCGTGTTCCGGGCCAGTGCGACGGGAGGGACGATTCATCGGAGCCGCTCCCGACCCTGGCCGATCTCAGCCCGTACAGCCGGACCGTCGATCGCCGTCCTCGACGCCCGCTCTCTGGCTCACGACGCCTCCGCAATCGGCGCAGTCGTGCGCCACTACCAGCGTGCGGGGACGACCGCCGAGCTCGGTACGCCCACAAGTCTGCGAACCGTAGAAGCCCTCACGGGTTCCCGCTCCTGAAGACGAAAGCGGCTTCGAGGGCGGGAACTACCTCGTATTGCGCTTCGCACCCAGAAGCGCAGGAGGCCTCCGCAACCTGGAGCCCCACTGAACCCGTGCGTTGCTCCAGGTCATCAGCTTGTCAGGGCGGCTGACGTCCGTCCTTCACCGACGGCTGCGCACACACGACGCGTCGTCCTGTCGCGCGACAGGCGCCGGTCGAGGTCAGGGGCAACCGAGTGGCTCGCACGCGGCGCGCGACTCCGGACCCGGACCAGCCCGCCCTCTTTGCGGACGGGCCGTCCCAGCTCGGCCTGCGCTTCAGGCTCGCTCGAAAGGACTGGCCGGCGTCCGATCACCTGCCCGAGAACCACGCCCGCTCCAGCGTCCATTCGATAAGGAGACGGCTGCCCCGAGAATCCTGCTGGGCAGCGAACCGTTCGTCCGCGACCGTATCGTCACCCGCGATGGCAACAGCACGGTCTCACGGTGGATGAAGGAGGTGCCGATGCCTGACGACGTGCTGTACACGACCCGATGGAACGAGCTCACGCGTGAGCCGGTGGGAGGGCACCGCTGGCTGAGCGAGGAGGAGGCGCATCGAGCCTTCGAGTCCGGGAAGGGCATCATCGAGGTCGTCGACGCGGCAGCGCGCGACGCTGACGGTACACCGCGACCACGTTGGGTGATCGGGACGAGCGCTAACGGACGGGCACGCGTCCGGTTCTTCACCCCCGGTGGCTCGGTGTGGCGGAACATCGACTACGACGAGATCGACGGCCGGCTGTGGCGCTGGATCAGCGTCACCTACACGTATCCCGATCTCGACAACAGGTACATGCAGGGCCAGGCCCTCCAGATCGTGAAGGAGAAGTTCCAGCCGGACGGCACAGGCACCGTACGACACGACGTGAAAACGGAGCCAGAGGTCGACGTTTACACGATGAGCGACGTGCCGGTCGCGGGCTTCTGGCTGGATCGCCCCCGGTTCGGCGACTGGGCCGCGCTCACTGATCCCGAGTACGGACTTCCGGCGCGCGACGTCACCTAAGACCCCAGCAAGCTGCCCAGTCATGAGCGCGTGTTGGGCACCAGGTAGTGGGGACCAACGAAGCCCACGTGGACCTTACGAATGGCGCCGGCGGTGTCGTCGTAGAAGTAGACCCGCGGGGCGATGTCGCCACCACCCTCGCTGATCTTCAGATGCGACTCCATGTACTGAACGCCGTCGGAAGAGAGGCGGCGGGCAGCCGGGAACTTGCGGGCCTGGGTCTGCCGCTATACCCAGATCGGCAGCGACGGTGGTGGCGGGCTTGCGGGCCTGCGGGAGCGCGACCGCTCGGTGCGGAACTGGGCCGGATAGAGCTTCGGCATGGTTCAGTCCTGCGAGTGACCGACCGCCTCGCGCGTTGGCGCGTTCGAGAACGGGTGCACAGCGCTCATCGCATTGATCACGTCGGACTTGAGCGGGAACTCAGCTCGAAGAGTCACGCGGTGGCCGCCTACACGTCTACGACGACGCCCTCACGAGGGCCGGTCACACACCACTCCGCTGGACGCCACTCGCACCCACGTTACGGCTGTCCAGCCGACCAGTATTTTTCGCCGCCCGTCTCAAGGAAGCGACGCAGGACGTGGGCCAGGGAGCCCTCCAGGCGGTACCAGTCCTCGCGAGGGTCGAGCGGCAGTGCCACGAGCCACTGCACACGACCGTTCTCCTCAGGACTCGCTGCGAGCAGGTCGGAGTCGCCCAGGAACTCGGCCACCACGATGTCGTGCTCCGTGAAGTCCTCGGGCGGCGCGCCCTCTCCTTCGCGGTTCGTCCGGCGGAGGCCGATGGTGACAGGATCACCAGGCCCCACTGCCCGTAGTCGACGTCTTCGAACAGGCGCGCGGTACGTGTCGCTCGCCATAGGTCACCGAGCTCTGACGGTGCGTTGGCTGGTGCGGTCGCTTGGACCTCTGCGTCGGTCGCTGGCGGGTCCATCGTGCTCGCGAGCCGGAATATGGACTCGTCGTACTCCTGCGGAGTGCTCAGAGCGGCGAATCGCGCGAGCACGTCAGCCACGGCGGTCATGGGTAGTTCCTCCACCACTCGCTGAACTGGTCCTGGTGTACTTGCCTGACGACCGCACGAGGTTCTCGAAGGCGTTATCGCCGCCGAACTCGCGGGGCGGATGTGGTGGATGTCGTACGACGACCACCCCATCCGGCCGACCGAAGCCACGATCGTGCCACTCGGTGATGAAGCGCCCGCGGTCCGCTCGACTGTCCCATGCCACCCGCTGGTCCCGTGGCACACGCTCGGGGCTGGGTCAGGGAAGTGGACCGGACCGCCGGTGCGGGGATCGAGCACGTCGGGGTAGACCTGTCCAAGGTGGTTCACAACTTGGACGCCCCGGCTACCGCCCGTTGCGCCGGCAGCAGCAGCCGCGTCAGCTGCAGTCTCCACACGTCGGCCAGCGCTCCCCTGCTCGGGAAAGGGCACCTGCAGCGATGCCAGCGCCACCCGTCGCGGCACCGATGGCGAGGTCGGGAGCTTGGCCTCCGAGCCATCTCGCCGGGTTGTCCCTGAGCGTCTGGGTGCCCAGCAGCGTGTGGGCTGCACCAACGGGGCGTGCAGCGCCTGGTCGAACAAGCCGACCATCGCGTCGCCGCTCGCGGCGACGTCGGCGCGGTACCCGGCGGGGTCCATCACGGCGCGAGCCGAGTTGAAGCGAGCTAGGGCGCGTCTCATAAGTGGCAGGTCTGAAACCGAGGGAGACGTAGAGCGCGTGCGCCTCAGTTGCCGAGTCGTCGACTCGTAGGCCGATGCCGGTTGGGAGCGCGGATTGGACCGCCTGCACAAGTGCTCGGCCGATGCCGCGACGTCGGATCTCAGGCAGGACGAAGAGGTCGGTGATGAAGGGGCCGGGCGGGACGTCCTGCCAGGGCGGGTCCTCGACGGTGATGTCGCGCCGCACAGGCCGTCGTTGACTCGTGCGAGGAGAGATCCCGCGGCCAGCCAGCGACCGTACTCGCCGTTCCAGGCGGCCCGGACGTCATCGCTTGCCTCCGTCAGGGACATCTCTTCGGGCGTGTCCAGGTAGGTGCGCCAGTAGGCGCGGCCCACATCCCCGAGGTCCTCTTCGCCGATGAGGTGAAGGGTCAATCCAGCGGGGACTGCTGATGGGTTGTGAGTGGGCGGGTCGGAGATCATCAACACGTTCGCGCGGCAGGGTGGTCGCGTGCTGATGAGCGCGATTGATCGTGGAGTCGATGCTCACCGCCCAGTCGATGTCACCAGCGGCATCCGCGTCGGCCAATACCGCCGTCAGGATCCTGTCCCAGGTGCCGTCCCGACTGAACCGGGCGTGCCTCTTCCACACCGTCTGCCATGGTCCGAAGCGCTCTGGCAGATCACGCCAGGCGACCCCGCATCGGTACCGGTGAACGATGCCCTCCACGACCTGCCGGTGGTTCCGAAACGGCCGCGACCGCCCGCGCACCTGCGGCACAAGCGCGCGACCCGCTCCCACTGGGCATCACTGAGCTCCTGCGCACGACTCATCCGAGCAGCATCGGCGACCGGACTCGCTCAACTTGGGAGACACGCCCTAGGTGGCGCCTGGCCCGCTCGCCTAAACGGATCAACGATCCCGACTGCCATGCCGATAGTTCTGTTGGGCCGGCCACGTGGACTGCCGCCAAGGTGCGTCATTCACATGCGAAGCGGTCCCACTCCGCGGGTCCATGGAACGACATCCAGCAGCCACGACGCGTTACCACCGGCGGCGCGGCATCTCCGGCTCTTCCGAGCAATTCCTTTGTCGGTGGTGCCGACTAGCGTGCCGGCATCGGACGACCCCGGGAGGAACGCATGGCTCGCCGCGGACGCACGCGCCCCGACCCCGCCATGCTCGACCTGTTCTCGTCGACACCGGAACCCCGTCTGAACTTGAGGCTTGGCCAGATGTCCTGGCCCGAGCCTGAGGGCTTCCCTGTCAACCACGCCGGTGCGCACGTACGGGACCACGTCTGGAGCGACCTCACCGACTCGCGCACCCCGCTCGTTCTCGCGGGTTTTGCGTCAATCGCACACATCGTTGAGCTGGTCGCCGCCACGGCGCACAAGCCCCAACCGGGACAGGTACGCGTCCTTCTGGGCACCGAGCCGTTCGCCACCGAACGCGTGGCGTTCGGGTCGGCTTCGGCAGCGTTCACCGACGAGGTGCGTGCCTACTGGATCGAGCAGCACGGCGTCTCGCTGCTGCTATCCGCCAAGATCGTGCAGACGATCGAGGCACTCGACGCAGGATGGTTCGAGGTGCGGTTCGTCCCCGGCCGCACCCGTCTGCACGCGAAAATCTACGTCGGTGACAAAGCTGCCACCCTCGGGTCGAGCAACTTCACCGACCCCGGGATGCGCTCTCAGTTTGAGGCCAACGTCCGTTTCCTCCGCACGGCCGATCGCGAGGGGTATGAGGGCGTCCGGCAAATGGCCGAGAACTACTGGTCCATCGGGGCGCCCTGGACGGACGAGATGCGCGCACTGCTGCACGACATGCTCCAGTTCGTCTCATGGCACGAGGCACTCGCGCGGGCGTGCGCCGACCTCCTGGAAGGCCAGTGGGCGGCCGGGTACCTTGGCTCGACCGCGGGCATCTCACGTCTCTGGCCGTCCCAGGTCGCGGGGATCGCCGAGGCGCTGTGGGTCGTCGAAGACGTCGGCAGCGTCCTCGTCGCCGACGCGACCGGTTCTGGCAAGACACGCATGGGCGCCCACCTCACGCGTGCCGTGCGCGATCGACTGTGGAGTACCGGTCGAGTCCGCGGCGACCTCACCGTGCTCGTTTGCCCGCCGCCCGTCGAGGATCAGTGGGCGCGGGAAGCGATCTCATGCGGGCTCACCCTCAACACCGTCTCGCACGGGCTCCTGAGCCGCGCCTCGTCGCAAGGGCCGCGTGTTGAGGAGGAAGCGGTCGCCGCCGCACAGATCCTCGCGATCGACGAGGCGCACAACTTCCTCGCGCACGATTCAAACCGCACGGCACACGTGCGCGGAACCGCGGCTGACCACGTCCTGATGTTCACGGCCACACCCATCAACCGCAGCGCCAAGGACCTGCTGTCGCTCGTCGACCAGCTCGGCGCCGACAACTTCGATGACGCGACTCTGGACGTCCTCGACCGACTCCACCGGCGCCAGGCGGACTGGCATCTCACCGACGACGACCGCACCTTGCTACGCGCGGAGATCCAGCGCTTTACCGTCCGCAGGACCAAGACGATGCTCAATGAGCTAGTCGATGCCGAACCTGATGCCTACCGCCACCCGATCACGGGGCGTGTGTGCCGTTACCCCAGGCACGTGCCCTCGACATACGAGACTGGCGAGACGCCACAGGACTGCCGGATCGCCGACCAGATCCGGGAGCTTGCCGATGGCCTCAGCGGGATCGCGCGGATCGGATCGAGCATCAGCCTGCCTGAGTGGCTGCGACGTGAGTACACCGACGAGCGCTGGCTGACGACCCGTCTGAGTGCGGTACGCGGGCTGGCAGCACACCAGGTGCGCGCGGCGATGCGGTCATCCCAGGCGGCCCTCCTGGAACACGTCGTCGGGACCGCCGAAGCGGTGAAGCGTCTCAGCATTCCCGAGCTCGCCAAGGCGCAGCCAACCGGCGACATGCTCGCCAAGGTGGCCGCCGCGCGAGTAGCGGGCCCCCCACGAGTGGACCTCTCGTGCGACGTCCCGGAGTGGCTCACCGACACATCGGCGTGGAAGAGCGCTTGCGACGAGGAGTCGGCCCGCTACGGGAAGATCGAATCACTTGTCGAGAAGTTGGGGAGTCGCCGCGAGCGCACCAAGGCGGAGTTCGTCGCGGAGCTCGCCGGCCGCCACGAGCGTGTGCTCGCGTTCGACCACCACCCGATCACGCTTGCGGTCATCAAGTCCCTGGTCCCCGACATCGGGGTCCCCGTGATCGTGGCGACCGGCGGAGCCCAGAAGGGTCGCGACCAGGTGCGTGAAGTTCTGGCCGCGGACTCGAAGACCCGCGGAATCGCCTTGTGCTCGGACGCGATGAACGAAGGAATCAACCTGCAGGGCGGCTCGGCTGTCGTGCAGTTCGACATGCCGACGACCCTGCGTGTCGCCGAGCAGCGCGTCGGACGGGTCGACCGCATGGACAGCCCTCACGACAGCATCGACGTGTTCTGGCCGGCGGACTCGCGCTCGTTCGCCACGCACGCCGACGAGCTCCTGCAAGCGCGCAACGAGGAGAGCGCCGCGCTGCTGGGCTCCAACCTGCCAATCCCCCTCGCCCCCGGCGCTGTCGTGACCGCGGAGACCTTTGCCACGCTCGCCGCGGCAGAGCGCGGCCAGTGGGACGGGCTCCAGGACGCGCTGGAACCGGTCCGCTCACTCGTCGCGGGGCCCGCCGCGCTGGTACCCGGGCCAACGTACGAAGCCCACCGGAGCGCAAAGCACCGCGTCCTCGCGCGCATCAGCCCGGTCCGAACGCGCACTGCTTGGGCGTTCTTCGCCGTCCGCGGTGCTGGGGTCGGTGCGCCGCGTTGGATCCTCCTCGAGGAGGATGAACCGGCCGCCGTCGTCGGCCTGAACCGCGTCTCAGCGCGGCTGCGCGAGCTTCTGGCGAGCGACCCGCCAAGCGCATCGTTCGACGACCACTGCGAGACCGTGCTCACAGGTTTCATCGATCGCGCGGAGCGGGCAGAGGTCGAGCTGCTCCCGCGACGGCACCAGCGCGCAGTCGAGCAGTTACAGCGCATGTGTCGCCGGTGGGCGGAGACCGCCAGACACACTGGCCTGCACGACGACGCCGACCGTTGGGACGCAATCGCGGGCGTTGCACGCGGTGAGTCGGAGGCGGGGATCGTCGACCTGCACCAAGCCGCGGACGCTTGGCTGGCTCTCGTGAAACCGGCTCGCCTGGAGGCGCGCGCCACACGCAAACGGCGCCGCAGCGCCTACAGCCGCCTCGCCGACATCGAACCGCTCCTGGATCGCAGCCCACTGGCTCTGGATCAGGTCGAACTCGCAATGAGCCGGCTGGAGATCGTCGAGCCCCTAGCCCAGCGGGTCGCTTCCTGCATCCTCGGTGTCCCCGAGGGCGATTGACGATGACCGCACCCGGCTAGTGATCGCGAGCCACTCCGGCATGCCCACCTTGCAGTCGGACGCTGGTTCTCCACTCCAGCGACTCGTAGCCGAAACCTACGCAACGAGCAGCCCTCTGCGCCCGACTCCACCCACGTTGCCAGGAAGTTGGAGGAGCCCGGCGGGACGAGAGCCGTCCGCCGGCCCTTGCACAGTGGACCGTGAAGACGACTCAGGACTTCGCCACGGCCTTCACGGGTACACGAGCGATGTGACGCAACGAATGGCCGCCCCGGTGCCGGCAGGATCACCCGGCCGTATCGGCCGGAGACTCCCACTCCAACGCATCCCCCAACCTCCTCCGCACCGCCTCCCCGCCGACGTCCTCCACGTACCCCCGCGGCCCCACGACCACGAGCAGCACCCGCGCCCGCGACAGCCCGGTGTAGAGCATCTTCCGCGCCCGCGCCGCGTCTCGGATCCCGTTGACGGCGAGCACGACGACAGTCCGCTCGAGTCCTTTGAACCCAAGCACGTGCCCGTAGAACGCGTCCTCGCCGGCGAAGAACCCGTCCCAGTACTCCTTGTGCCCGGCGACCTCGACCGCCTCCACCTGCAGCGGGTGCCGACGCCCGGTGGTGAGCAGGGCGATCTGTCCGGCCTCCCACCCTTCGTCCAGCAGGGCGTCGACGACGTCATCGGCGGCGCCGAGGGCCGCGTCCGCAGGAACGTCGACGACGCGCACCGGCGCCCCCGCCCATCCCCGCGGGCGGGTGATGCCCTCGTGCAGTGCGCCGCAGAGCTGGGCGATCTGCTTGGTGGAGCGCAGGTTCTCGTCGAGCTCGATGACGGTGAGCTCGACGGGCGCGGTGCCGGCGCGGGGGAACACCCGCTGACCGTCGTCGGAGAACACGGCGAGGCGGCCGCCGTCGGGGTCGCCCAGGCAGCGCAGCAGAGCCGCCCACCACTCGTCGCCGAAGTCCTGCGCCTCGTCGACCACGACGGCGTCGAACAGGTCTGCCTCGGCGCGCTGCGCGGCGAGGGCGCCGAGCTCGCGCGGCAGGCGCTCCTCCCAGTCGGTTGGGTCGGCGTCGTCGCCCGGAGCGGCACCCCAACGCACCGGCAGCTCGTGGAACAACCCGACGTACGCGGGGCGCTCACGCACCGGCCACGCCGCAGTGGTCCGCTCGAGATACCTGGCCAGGCCGCGGGAGTAGCACATGAGCGCGACCCGCTCCCCCGCTCGGGCACGACGGCGGGCGTGCTCAAGGGCGAGCCACGTCTTGCCCGTCCCCGCGCCACCGACGACATGGACCCGCCGGACCGCGTCGAGGAACCGCATCGCCTCCGCCTGCTCCCGCGTGAGCCGGTCGAGGTGGTCCTCGTACTGCGCAGCGACGGCGAGGGCCTCCGCCTGGGACGGGAACCCACCGGTCAGCCACTCGACCAGTGCCTCGGCCGCAGGTTCGTCCAGGGGCGCGCGACCGACCCCGTGCTCGTCGATCGCCCGACGCGCGAGGTGGGCCGCACGCCCGCCGTCGGCGACGTCCGCCCGGTCGAGCAGCATGGTCCTCGGCAGCTCTGGCGCGTCCCAGTCGGTCGGGACGAACGTGTGGGGCAGGGCGACGAGGTGCGCCGTCCGGGTCCGCGCCGCCGCGAGGCCCTGCCGGGCGAGCAACGCCAGCAGGGTGTGCTTGGCGTCCTGCACCTGCCTGACAGGGTCGATCGCGTGCCGCCCGGCACCCGATCCCTGCCACCACTGTCCGTCGGCCCGAGCGACGTGCCCGCCCTTCACCTCGATCGCCGCGACGCCCAGCCCCGGCCACACCACGAGCAGGTCGATCTCACGCTCCTTGGCGCCGTCCTGCAGCGCGGTGCCGGCGAGCACGACGACGTCGTCCGGCAGGTGGTCGCGCAGTGCCTCGAAGACGGTCTGCTCCGCTCCGCCGTCGTCCGGGAACAGCGGATGCTCGGGATAGGTGCGTGCCACGGTCATGGGCTCCTCGGAGGGACGTCACTTGCCCTATCGGCAAGCCGAGGCGACGCTCAAGCCTCCGTGCGTGAGCAGCAAGGACAAACGCGCGTGCTGCGGGGGCGATGGGGCCGACATGTGTGCACCTCTGTGTGCACCAAGCCCTCGACGGGACCAAGCGAAAGGGCCGCCGATCCGGGCGTCTGCCCAGTTCAGCGGCCCTCTGGCCTCTGTCGGGATGACAGGATTTGAACCTGCGACCCCTTGACCCCCAGGCTCCTGCTCGTCGCACGGCGCAGGCTTCAACGAGAGCGTTCTCGCAGGTCAGGGGCCACGGCAGTCCACCAAAGACCATCTTTGCCCGCTTGCATCTGGCCTACTTAGGCTAACGGTTAGGCAAACGCCTACCGGCCCGATCTGGGGTCAGCGGAGGAGGTGACGAGGGTGGCACGACAGCGCAGGGAGCGCGGGGACGGTGCTGTGTTCTACAACCGGCAGCGCAAGTGCTGGGTTGGCCAACTCGACCTCGGCACCGATTCCACCGGCAAGCGCGTCCGCCTCGCTGTCGTCGGGTCGACGCGCGAGGACGCCAAGTCGAACCTCATCGCTCTCAAGGACTCTCATCGCAAGGGCATCGACCTCACGTCCCGGCGCGTGACCTTCGACGAGGTCGCCGAGCTCTGGCTCGCGCGGGACGTCGAGGGTCACGTCTCCGACGACACCCTCTCGAACTACGCCTCGCTGCTTCGGGGGCGGATCTCCCGTGCCATCGGGACGACGCCGGTGACGCAGCTGCGCGCCGCGGACGTCGAGAAGATGCTGCTCGAACTACAAGAGCTCGGCCGTTCGGCGCGGTACATGCGTCTGGCACGCAACCTCACCGAGCGCGTCCTCGACTACGCCATGCGCCGGGACGTCGTCGACCGCAACGTCGCGACGAAGGTTCGTGCGCCGACAGGACCGACGGCGGAGCGCTACGGCCTGACCGTGAAGCAGGCCCGCCGACTCTTGAAGGTCGCGGCGAACGACCGCTTGGGCAACCTCGTCACCGTCTCCCTGCTGCTCGGCCTGCGGCCCGGAGAAGCGGCCGGGCTCACCTGGGAGCACGTCAAGCTCAAGGGCAAGCGCCCGACGCTCACGGTGGCCGCCAGCCTCCGCCGCACACCGATGGGCGCAATGGTGCTCGTCCCGCCGAAGACACGCACCAGCCACCGCACGCTGGAGATCCCTCCCCCGGTTGTCGAGGCGCTCAAGGCTCAGCACGCCCAGCAGAAGTCCGACCGTGAGACGGCGGGACGGGGATGGCAAAACTCCATAGGCCTGGTCTTCACCACGGACGTCGGCACGCCCTTGGATCCGTCGAACGTCCGAAGGACCTACTCCCGACTTGCCGAGCAGGCCGAGCTCGAGCACTTGCACCCGCACATGCTCCGGCATGCCGCCGCCAGCCTGCTCTCTGCTGCGGGCGTCCCCATCGAAGACATCTCCGACACGCTCGGGCACCGGTCGGTAGCTGTTACAGCCGAGGTCTACCGGCACCCCATCGCACCCGTCCGGTCCGGACACATGGCGGCGATGAACCAGTTCACCCCGGCGAAGCGGTCTCGTAGCGCACAGGCGTCGGCGCAATGAGGGGGTCCCGCCGCCGTCATCCGCACCACACCCTGTCGTCGAGGCGATACGGGTAGCCGTGGCGATGACGCCGTCACGCAGATGAAGAGCCGTCATCGGCTCGGCTATCAGTTCGAGCGACCCTGAGGCTCTTCGATAAGGAGGTGGTCCCATGGCCAGCACGAGTCCCCTTCGCCTCGTCTCGACCAGTACCGCACCGTCGCGCCGACGGATCCGCGAGGCGGAGCAGCCGATCATCAACATCACACTGCAATCTGACGAGCGGCGTGTGTTCAGCATCCCGGAGGCTGCTGCCGTTCTGGGTATCGGCCGAAGCAAGCTGTACGAGTTCGTCGCCGCAGGCGAGATCCGCACGATCCACATCGGCAGACTCTGCAAAGTACCCGTCGATGCTATCGACGAATTCTTGGCCTCACGGCCGTCGACGCCCTCAGCACCGTCGACCCCCTGATCGAGGATCGTGCGACGAGGAATGACCATGCTCATGGGGCGTGTCGGCCGCCGACGCACGACTGTGGCGTGGCGCCAGCTGCTCATCTCGAGCGAGTCGACGCAGGGTCCTGGAATGCGCAGGGCGGCGTGACCGGACGCCGCGCTGCTGACCGACCATTGCCAACACCCGGCGTTGCCGCTAGGACTGAGGCGTGTTCCCCTACGAAGTCCTCGAGGCTTGGTTCGGCACCGACTTCGGCCCCGCCACGCCCGAGGACATCAGCCGCCTCAGCGGCCCCCAATGCGTCGACCTCGCTGAGCACCTCCGGGGCGCAGCACGGACGCCTACGGCTCTCCCCAGGGCGACCCGTCCCGGTGAACTCCGACCCAACGTCACGACAATGCGTGCCCTGGACCTCGCGTGGGGTCCCAACAACCTCATGGATCGCGTGTGCACGCTCCTGACGTACGCCCGAGCCGCGACGGCGTTCGATCCGCTGACCTTCACGGTCGAGGAGTGGGCGACGGCACCAGGCTCAGGCTGGGACCCAGCGGAGCTGCGTGAGGTGCTCGCGGGTGCGGCGGGCGCCCTCGTCGAACTATATCCGCTGGTCGCATCAGGAGCCCTTGACCTGCTGCCTCCGGCAACCTGCCGCGACTTCGCTGACGGGTTGCCCGCGTTCGAGGTCGACTCGGAGTTGCTACGTCGCTACTCCGAGAGCGGCCTGAGCGACGCGATCGGCGACTTCAACCGGGACCTTGGGGGACGGCACCCCACGGGCCGCTTCCGCGGCTACCAGCACCTGTGGGAGATCCGCCAGGATCTCGCACTCGTGGAGCGCTACCCGCAAATCTTGCAGCCGTTGTTCGTCGCGGGGTTCGACGCGGACTTGGCTGGCCTGCTGCTCGAGCGACCCACTTCGCCCTCGGAAGATCACGTCGCGGCACTGGCAGGCTTCCGTTTCCCGACCTACCAGGTCACGGCTCGAAAAGTCGCCGAGCTCCGCGGCCTGGACGAGTTCCAGTCATGGTTCCAGGCCCTGTCCGTGGCACTCTTGAACGTGGATCTCAGCGCCCAAACGGTGCGTGACGCCCAGGCTTTCGTACACGACACCCTGACCGGGCCGGCGCAGGTACTGATGAAGTCGTTCGAGTCGCACGCGTGGCGCGAGGTTCGCCGGACTGGAGTGGAACGGCTGGTTGTAGGCGCCTTGACCGGCCTCGCCTCGGTGTCGGTCGGCGCCACGCTGACTACGTCCGTCGCGACAGGAGCAGCCAGCGCAGCGGCGGGCACAGCCTGGAGCGGGTTTCGTGCCCGGGGGCGCAAGACAAGCCTGGACGTGCCATTCCTGAGCATGCGACCCGACCCGGACGGGTCCGCCAAGCCCGCCGTCATCTTGCCGACCGGACCGCTCTTCTGACGCGCTGACGTCGCCGTGATCGCCCCGCGAAGCGGTGGTGCTGAGCCACCCTCCGGCCGGCGCGCGCAGCGGCTCCCAACCTGGCCACCGGCCTCGGCTGCGGACGGTGACCCGCTGAGTCGGCGGGGCGGCGTGGCACGATGAGTTGACACTTGGGCCCAGCGCGAACCAACAAAGGGTCTGCTGCACGGATAGGTGACACCTGACCTGTGGTGCCGGAGGGCGCCACTGGAAGGATGAGCACCGTGCCCAGGCCCTATCCGATGGAGTTCCGGCGGGACGTCGTGGCGGTCGCGCGCCGCGGTGACGCGCCGATCAAGCAGGTCACGGCTGACTTCGGGATCGCCGAGTCGTGCCTGCGCAATTGGCTGCGCGATGCCGACGTGGAGGACGGCAACCGCCCCGGCTCGAGCGCGAGCGAGCCCGCGGAACTGCGTGAGCTGCGCCGGCGCAAGCGGCTGCTCGAGCAGGAGGTCGAGGTCCTGCGCCGGGCTGCGGCTTACCTGTCCCAGGCGCATCTGCCGGGAAAATGATCTACCCGCTCGTGACTGAGCTCGCCGGCGACGGGATCCCCGTCGCGGTGACGTGCCGGGTCCTCAAGCTCGCCCGCCAGCCCTACTACCGCTGGCTCGCCGCCCCGATGAGCGCCCGCGACCTGGCGGAGGCGTACCTCGCGAACGCGCTGTTCGACGCCCACCGCGACGACCCCGAGTTCGGCTACCGGCTCTTGCGACGAGGCCGCCCGTGCCGGTCTGGTCGCCTGCGACCGGCGGGTGTGGCGGATCTGTTCGGGCAACCGGTGGTGGTCGGTGTTCGGCAAGAAGCGCTCAAGGAACGCCAAGAAGGCCGGCCCGCCGGCCCACGAGGACCTGGTGCTGCGCCGGTTCACCGCCGCCGCGCCGAACCGGTTATGGCTCTGGGACATCACCGAGCACCCCACGAGCGAGGGCAAGATCTACCTTTGCGCGATCAAGGACGTGTTCTCCAACCGGATCGTCGGCTACTCGATCAGCGACCGCATGACCTCCCAGATCGCAGTGAACCCCCTGGTCAGCGCGGTGCAGCGACGCCGAGACGTGGCCGGATGCGTGGTGCACTCGGACCGAGGCAGCCAGTTTCGAAGCCGCAAGGTGGCCCGCGTCCTGGCTCACCACGATCTGGTTGGCTCGATGGGTCAGGTCGCCTCCGCGGGCGACAACGCCGCCATGGAGTCCTTCTTCTCGCTGTTGCAGAAGAACGTCCTTAACCGGCGCCGCTGGACCACCCGCGAGGAGCTGCGACTGGCCATCATCACCTGGATCGAGCGGACCTATCACCGTCGCCGACGCCAAGCCCGGCTCGGTCGCCTGACACCGATCGAATACGAGACCATCATGACCCCTCAGGTCGCACTCGCCGCCTGAGACCGACTGTCACCTATCCGTGCAGCAGACCCAGCGGCAACATCGAGAACTGGGATGACCTCTTGAGGAGGCGCCGCGACACGCAGCGGTCCGATGAGAGCTTCAAGGACTGGGCTAGTCGGTTGATCGGCGTCGCCCTCAAGGAGGACTACCCCGACGTCGTACAGCGCATGGCTGAGGCGCAGATCGCACCGGCAGGCGACCTGCCGACCGTGGTCAATGAGATCCTTCGTCGGGCTGCACGGACCCGATGGCCGGATCCGGGAGTCCCCGGGGCCCTCCGGCCCGAACCTTCCTAGAGAGCCCCTGTGCATTCGGTCCCAGAACACTATCGGCCGGAACGATCCACCAGCCTCGCCACCCGGAGACCGCAAGCCGCGTGAGCGCCAGTTCCTAGGCTCAGAAGCCCACGGACAGCAGGCGTCCTTCAGCTCGGCGTACTCGCTGGCCGTGACCGAGTCGGCGAACGTTGCTCGAGGAGAAGAACTACTGACCCGATCCGCCCCGTCGTCGATGCGGTTCCAACCTCACTCGACAGGGTTCTTCGGCTTCCGCGATGCGATAGCGATTCCTGCCGCATCAGGTGCCGCCGGTGGACCCAGCCGCCGTTGCCGTGGTCCTCCGCTGCCCGGGTCGTCAGACGACTCCGACCTCGCGCTGAAGACTCTCATCAACTTGGCCGAAGTCTCCTCGTTGAGCAGAAACGGATTGGCTTCAAGCATTAGCTTGATGCGTTCAGCAAACTGCTGAGCCGTCAACTGCTCCATCGCGCTCGACGCTTCAAGCGATCGGTCACCATCCTCGACTTGAGCATTGCGGAGGATTCGTTGCTGCTCCTCTTGAAAGGCCCCAGCCGCGAGCATCGCTAAGAATCGCCGCTCCCACTCGGCGCGGCTCATGGTAATCCTGGTATTCGCGTGTGCGACCTCTGCTTCCGCTGCGGAGGCGACGAATGTGGCCTGGTCCAGCGCGGAAGACTCGGCAACCGCAACCTGGCTGCTCGCCTTGCGCGGCGCGGGAACACGTTTCCACGCAGATTTCACGCTTGGGACAGCCTTCTCGCTCCACCATCGCTTGACGTGCGGCGTCGCCTTGACGACGCCCCGAACGATGCCAGCCAGGATCAGGCCAGCGATCTTCTCGGCGAGCTCTCGCTCCTCTGGTGTCAGCTCACGCGGCGCCTCGTACACGTAGCTCGACGAGTAGTTCTCTTCGGGCTCGTCCACCCAGCGCCACGCGGCATGCCCTTTGAGCTCGTTTGTGCCGTCTTCGAAGAGGTGCCCAACGACAGCGCCATCAACGTTGCGCGATGTCCCGAGGTGCTGCCCCTCGGGGACAATTGGCTCATAGGGCATGCTCCGAGGGTACTGGCGGCCACTGACAAGCCGGAAGCCTCATCCAGGACGTATCCCTCGGTCCCCATCAAGGTCCGCATTTGCCGTCATCGTGAGCTTCGAGCGCAGTGATGAACTCGAACTTCCGGGACGCGGCGCCCGAAGACGGGCGTGGTCGCCCGCCATCAGGTGCCTGGACAACATCAGACGCGCGATCCATCTGTCCCCGCCGAGAGCGCCGCCGGATGCCGCCAGGCAGGGCTCGCACAGCCAATAGGCACTAGACCGGCACGAAGCGGCACCAAGGCGTGCAACGATCACCCGCATGGCCGACGCCGACGTGTGGAAGCAGGTTCCCGAGGGCTGGCCGGAGGTCGACCCGACCCTGATCGCGGCGGCGGCGACGAAGTCGATGGAGGCTCTGACCAGCGTCACGACAAGACGCCCGATCGACCGGGTTGCCAGCTACTACGACCGGACCGGGGACTACGTCGGGGGCCAGTTTCGTCGAACTACACCCGAACGACCCGAGCGACATCACCGCCGTCGATCTACACGCCGTGACGCTCATGAAGGTGGAAGTCGGGTCGGGTGCGACGCGCCGGATCCTCGAGGGCAACACGCACCGGCCCGCGATCCTTGAGGCACTCGCGGACGTAGACCACAAAGACCTTCTGGTCGCTGGACCTCTCGACTTCCTCGCGATGGAGCGGCTGTACCTCGCGGTCAAGGCCGCGTTGTCGGACCCGGCCACGAGGAACCCGAATGCATGGGTGACACCCTCGAAACTGTGCGCTCGGAAGCGATACGAGCTGTTCCCAGTCCGCGACGAGGTCGGCTGCGAGTACCTGGGCCTTATCCCGTCCGCGAGGGGCGAGAAGGACAGGGGCGATTACCGGATCGACTCGCAGGTCTATCGGGCCCTCATCGGCACCCCGCAGATCATCGAGGCGATCGACGAACTCGCCGACGCCCTGAAGGCGGGGCTGCCGGACCGGGATGTGCGTGGGGACACGAGTCGGCTACGGCTCCTGGACGCGGCCCTGTGGATGTGGGCGCCGAAGAAGAAGCGGCGGTGACCGTCGCCACGACGGCTAGCGCGCCCTGGCCACCCGGTCGACCGCCGTCGTTGACGCTCCTACAATTCGCGGGCCCTAGCCCGGCGTCGCCGGGCGCCGCGGCCCTATCTTCCACAACCGCGCAGTTTGGAGAGCTGGTGGCCGGGGGTGGGTGCGTGGATCCACCCTTCCTCCTCCGCTGATTGGACCTGGTCCTGCTCCGGCAGAACCGTCTGACCCATGGCGACAGCCCGCGCGGTCAGCGCTGCGACGAGGGCGTCGAAGACGTGCTCGTTTAGGAGCGCGCCGGCCAGCGCAGGCATGACCTGGGCGTC
The DNA here is from genome assembly GCF_014525465.1 of Actinotalea sp. JY-7885. Lineage (NCBI taxonomy): Bacteria > Bacillati > Actinomycetota > Actinomycetes > Micrococcales > Cellulomonadaceae > Actinotalea > Actinotalea sp. JY-7885. The sequence continues at coordinate 35,484 of NZ_JACEXH010000001.1, forward strand.
CAGCGGCTCGATGAGTGGCGCGAGGTCCCGCTGGGTTGGCGACAGGCGCCAGGCGTGACGGCTGGCTGCGGGGTACACCTCGGCCACTAGTGCTCTTCCTGCGCGCTCAGCAGCCGAGGGCCCGTGGGCCGCTGCTACGGCGGCGAGGATCCGCGCGGCCCGCAGGGGGGTGCTGCCGAGCTTGTCGGTACTGACGGACAGCGGCCGCCGGCCAGCGGCCACCTGCACGTGGCCTGTGACTCTCAGGCGCAGCTCCGCCGACGACGGCAGCGGGTCAGGGAGGAGACGGTGTGCGGCGTGGGCGCTGACGTAGTCCACGAAGGCGCGCGGCCAGCCGAGGGGGCAGTCGATGCCGACCTTGCCGCCGGCTTCGGCGACCACCGCGCACACCGCCAGCACGTCGGCGTCATCGGCCCCGCGCACGGCCTGCACCACCACCGGGGCCCGCCCTGACCAGTCGACAACGACCGCACCGGTCTTGGCAGGCTGCGCCGCCAGGTCGATTCCTGCTGTGAGCATGCGACCTATAATCGCGCACCTCCTGCGCGTCAGTAGAGCGCCATGCACTGCGACGCGCACGACCGGAGAGCGGACGGCTTCAGGCGCTCGCGGACCTGACCGTCGGACCCCGCTGCCGCGGCGCGTTTGTGGAGCCACTTGTCGGTCGGACGATGTCCCGAGCGAGACGGCCCATATTCGCGGGTTGGCGGCTGAGGTTGCGCTTGTCCCCGGCCGCCCTCGCCATCTCACGTAGTGGGGCTCCGGCCCCGGCGACTGAACATGGATGCCTCGCCGGCCTCAGTGTCCACCGACTCGAAGCGCCACCTGCGAACGACCCATCGTCAACGCTATGGGGGCCTACGCGACCTTCACCGTCGGCGGGAAGAGGTCAGCCAGAACCCGCTGCGCGGCTACCAACTGGTCGAGGTCCTCGACCGAGAGCGCGGCCGACTCGAATGGATCGGCGCCCAGCTGCGGGAGGAAGTAGGCCCTCTGCCCGGGTTCGATGACGATGCGCCAGTCGAGGTCGGCGGCATAAACGGCGACGGCGTCGACTCTGCGGTAGGCCCTGACGGCAGCGACCAAACGCGCCAAGCGAGGATCGTGGAGTGGGTCGGCGACGCCTCGGACGACCACCTTCGCGAAGTTGTCGCTGGCCGCGGTCTCTAGGTCGAGGGTGTCCAGCGCCAGCTCGTGGGCCGTCTTTTCGCACCACAAGCGGTCGTCGACGAACTCGATCGCTTCGAGAAAGTCCGTAGTGAGCTGGTCGCGCGATACCTCGTGACCGACGATTAGCGAGACGTACGCCGCGCTGTCGTCGGTGTCAACGAGGAGGCCCCGATCGAGCGCGGCCGCCAGCGGGGACTGCCAACGGATGATGCGCTCTCGTCGAGACGAGCCTGGGCGGAGGGCCAACCAGCAGAGGGCACTGCAGATCTCGGCGAAGCCGTCGGTGATGTACTCGGCGAGCTCGGCGGTGCTGAGTCCCGCGCGGTCGAGCCAGCCGTCCCGCTGGCCGGTCCCGACGATTGGCGCGAACCACCGGACCCACAGGTCGTCGAGGTCGGCGGAGTCAAGTTCGCTCTGCTGGTCGTCGTCGATGGCCCGCAGGTACAGGTCGGCGAAGACCGTGGCCACCGCCTGCAGGTTGAGTAGGGGGGCCAGCGGGTTGACCCAGGCGAGGCGTGGGTCCGTCTGGGCCGAGGCCCAGCGTCGAAGCACGTTGCGGGTGCGCACTCGGATGCGGGCGCTTGTGCTCCACCTCACGTGGGCTCGCTCACCGCGCTCGGTGTGCTCGCGCACCAGTCTGGCGAGTACCGATCCGCCAGCACGGCTCTGCAGGCGCTCCCCCGCCGGGGTCCGCTCCCGCATCGCATCGAGCAACTCGACGAGGGGGTCGGTGAGCGTGTCCGTTCGGGCCCGTGCGGCCACGAGCCTGCCGTAGGTGCCGGCGCGCGGGTCGCGGCCGAGCGTCTCGCGCTCGAGGCGATCCCAGAGGTTGTCGGTGTCGCTGGAGGCGACCTCGTCGCCGACCACGCTGCTGCCTCCGGCCGTGGCCGTCGGGATCTCGGCCGCGTCCATGACGAGATTGCGATGCAGGTATAGCAGGGCCCGGCCGAGAGGAGTGTCGAGCTCGGCACCGGTGAGCTCGACCGGTCGGGACGATCCGCCGGCCTGCGTGGCGGCGAGCGTGCGAGCAAGTGCGTCGGGGTCCTCCAGCACCACCCAGTTCGAGAGCGTCTCCCCCGCCTGGTCTTCGATACGCACGAGGGGTCCGACGAGTGCTTCGGCGGTCGTCGCGGCGCCCATCCCAAGGACGAGTGCGCTGCGGTTCTGGTGGTCGGCGAGTTGCCAGCCCTCTTCTGCTGCCGGCTCGGTCTGAGCCCGGATCCTGCCCTCACCAACCAGCGTCGCCCGCTGTAGACGAACCTTATTGGTGTGGGCGGGGGTGTCGTCGGCGTCGTAGGTAATCTTCTCGAGCTCGTCGAGGTTGAGCGGTATCGCGTGGACGCCGGGAGGAAGGAAGACGCCTCGCAGGTGCTCGGCACCCAACTCCGCGAAGACGGCTAGCTCGACGTTGGCCACGCCCGGCGGAAGCGTCAGCGCAGCACGCGAGAGGTTCGCCGAGCCCGAGAGCATCCAGCCCCGGTCCGCGGCCACGGCACCGATGAGCTTGGCGTGGGTGAAGCGGTCAGGCTCGTACGCGTACAGCTCGACCGCGCAGCCGGCCTCGCGAAGCCGCTGGCGGAGGGCGGCGCCGGCCACCGAGGTGGTCGAGGTCATGTAGAGCCGGAGCAGTCTCGGTTGGAGCCGCTGTACGAGGGATCCAAGTGCCACGGCTTCCTCGTCGAAGAAGGGCGCAGTCGCGATCAGTTCGTCGATGGGCCCGTCCGCCGCTGCCGCCACCTTGTCGCAGAAGCGGGGTCCGAGCGGCGCGTCGAGGTTGTGCCACACCGGGCTGTCTGCGACGGCGGTCAGCCCTTCGGGCTTCGGGAGGCGCTGCTCGAGATCGGCGAAGCGCTCGGCCAGCAGGGTGTCGCCGGACTCGCCGACGAGCCGGCGCATCCAGGACCTCCAGGTCGCCAGCGCGGTGTCACCGACCGGGGTCCCGCTGGTGAAAGAGCTGAAGACCTCGCGGCCGGCGTCGATACCATCGGTGGAGAGATTGCCGGAGCCGACCATCAGCGTGGCAGTGCGCGCTCGAACCGCCAGATAGGACTTCGGGTGGAAGCGGCCGCTGCCCACCTGGACTCCGCGCAGCAGCCAGCGGCGGTTGACGGCTCCGAGAGTGTCGAGTCGCTCAGCAGGGATGGCTTCCAGCGACTCGTCCAAGCGACGCTGGTCGGCGAGCACGACGGCGTTTAGCGGACTGTCGCCGAGGCGTCGCAGCAGGTATTCGTTGAACAGGCTCAGCTCGATGTTGAATGTGGTGGCCCAAAGGGCGACGCAGTCGCCTCGAAACAGTTCGGCGATGGGGCGGATGCCCTCGACGCCTGTCCCACTCACCCGAAGACCTCGGCTATGAAGGCGGTTCCGCGAGCGGTCAGTTGCGCCTCGTCTGAGTCGCTGCGAGTGCACAACCCTAGGTCGAGGGAGATGAGCGCCAACGGATCTTTGCGGATCGCGGCGAGCGGGAACCGGCCGATGCCGTTGTCGTAGAAGCGCATCCGGCCGTCCTCCCACCGGAAGCGGAAAGTGTCCTCGGGCAGCTTGGAGTAGGCAATGCGCTCATGCACGCGGATGACGTAGCGCTGCACGAGATACCACAAGGTGTCGGCGACGGTCGGCCCTTCGGCGAGATGGGTATGGAGAGCGGCGAGGACGTCGACGACAGAGGGCTGCCAAGCGGAGCGGACCGTGGCGGTCTGGGTCCAGCCGGGGTCGGCCCGGCCGTAGGCGCGGCGATGGAGCTCCAGCAGCACGATCAGGCCGCTGCTGGCTGTGTTGAGCTCAACCGTGGCAGCCCGCAGGCTCTCGAGAGAGGTCGCAGCGAGGGTCCCGTCGACGCCGGGGAGGGTTACCTGTCCGCCCTCAACGGCAGCGGCGATCTCGACTGTAGGAGCCGCAGCGTCGAGGGGCGGCGGTCCGGCGACCAGCGATCGGGTGAGGTCCCCCGTCTCGGTCCAGGTCAGGCCCTCACCAGTAGCCCGCGCCCGGTCCAAGCCGGCCCGGCCGAACTCGGCCCAGATGCTGCACAGTGCGTCCTGCCAGACATCCTTGGCGACGAGCCCCGCCCACTGGCCAGCCACGACCCGGTGGGCGTCAGACCGCGCCGCCGACGACGACCACAAGGACTCGCGGAACGCGGACTCGTCCCCGACGATGGTCGGAGCCGCCTCGATGAGGCTCAGGTAGTGAGCGAAGCTGGCCCGGCGTTGGGCGACCGCTGCCTCGGCGTCGAGAACAAGCGGCGGTACCTCCTCGCCTTCCGGTGCTGCGCCGGCATCGCCGGGCGCAATTGCGGCGCCGGCGTACTCGTCGATGGTGAACAGCGCAGCGTGAACGGCGTTGCGCTCCTCGGGCCGGGCCCGCAGCTGGCATAGGCAGGCGGTTTCGGCCAGCTCGTCAAGCACGTCAGCCGGCAGCGGGTCGCTGGTGAACATCCAGTGCTTGACGTAGCTGGTGTCGGTCACGGCGGCGCTGAAGGTCTCAACAAGACCTCGGGCGCGGTCGGTGTCGTGCAGGACGTCGATCGGGATTGGGCCCTCTCCAAGCGGGGTGCCCGCACGGGCGACGAGTCTGAGCTCGGCCATCGGTGAGCGGTAGTAGAGCCCGTAGCCGCCCAACGCGCTCTTCACCGACTCCCCGCGCGGGTACGGGCCAGCCTGGGCCACAACGCCTCGCAGGCTGAGGGCACCCACCGGGCTCGAGCCACAGTCGTGCGGGCAGCGGAGCACTGCAAGGCCGTAGTCCCACTCCCGGGCCTTGATGAAGCTCGAGAGGGCACTGCTCTCGGCCTTGAACTTCCGCTCCCGGTACGTGTGCAACAGCCAGGCATGGAACGAGAAGTACCGGGCCCGCCGGGACAGCTCAAGGATGCCCGGGAGCAGGATCGGCGTCAGTCGGTCCTGTGTGGTGGTCTGCAGGCCGAGCGGGTCGCGCCCCTCGCGGACATCGAGTGAGCGCTGCAGCCATAGGGGCGTGCCCGGACCGGAGCCGGCGGGGGCAGGCTCAGTCGTCGTCACGATTCGTCCCGCGCAGGCAGCTGCTCGACGTAACGGCGCCGGAGCTCCGCCAAGGTGGCCCACTCGCCAGCGGAGTCCTGCGCACTCCAGAAGATCCACCCGTCGGTGGCGAGGACGCCCTTGCTGGCGTCGGCGCCCGCGACGGAGGTCTTCGCAGCCCTTCCGGCACCCGAGGGCGTGTAGGAACGGCCGCCGAGGACAACGGCACCCTGGGGGTCGACGACGGCCTCGAACGACACGCCGCGGAATGTCGCCCGTACCGGCGCCGGGGGGCTCAAGAACCCGTCAGCCACCATGTCAGCCAGCGAGGTGGTCGTCTCCCCGGACGACCGCTGCCGCCTCGCTGCGGCCTTCTTGGCGCGCTTCTCCGTGCCGACGGTTGTTCTCTCGAGCGACGGCAGCTTCTGTGCTGCCGGTGCCGATGCCGGCGCGGTGGAGGTCGACTTCGCGTTGTCCTGAAGGCGGTTCCGCAGCGAAGCTAGCGACACGAGCGATCCAGACCCTGAAGGAACCCCCCAGAAGTCCCAACCATTGCGATTGGACCCTGCGACGACGGTGGCAGCCTCCGACACCGCCTTGTAGTTGGCGTTGCCGATCTCGAGCGAGCCGTCGCCGAGCACCGTCGCCACCGTCGTGAACTTCGTCTCCATCGGATGCAGGCCACCTCCAATCGACAGGAGCTTGGCGTCGATGAGGTCGGAGACGGTCTCGTCGTAGCGGCGGCGCTTCCTGGTGGGCTTCGCTGATAGCTGGTCGAGTGTGTCCGGGGACGCGCCGAGCACCCGTAGCAGGCCGGCGACCGGACCGACGCATGCCTCGAGGAAGGCGCGCTCTGACGGGTGGAGCGTTTCGTCCTTGGGCTGGGGCTTGTTGATGAGGGTCGCGGCGGGGGCGTTCTTCAGCAGGTCCCAGAGCCGGCCCTCGAGCCATCCGACCTCGGCGGAGTGGAAGGCTTCGCTTGCGTCGCGCGCCACCAGGAGCGCCCGGGTCCAGTGGACCTTGTTCCTGTGGTCCGGGCCCTTCAGCCGGCTCCGTAGGCCCTGCAGCGCAGCCTTGCCCACGTAGGCCTCGTATGTCCCGTCCGCGGCGACGGGGCCGAGAAGGAGGTAGACGCCGGCGACGTCCCACTCGTCGCTCAGGTGTCCGACCGAGTCACGCTCGACGACGGCGAGGCGCAGCGCGGGGTGCTTGCAGACCACCGTCGCCGGTGCACCGGGAGCGACCGGAAGGCTCAGCCGTCCCAGGAGTGCGTCGTCCGTTGTCACGCGGCTCCGTCCCCTTCTTGCAGGCTCGCCGCGGCGGCGAGTTCCGCTGCGGCAGCGGTCTGCTGGCATGTGTAAAAGGGACTCTCCTGTGCGGAAAAGGTGCGGCTGCTGTCCGCACAGTCGACACTATGCGTACTCAACTGCCAAGAGAAGTGACGTTCGTGGTTTCAGACCTTCTAGGTGGGGTGTTGCCCCCATCATCGCGTCCTCGAGCGGGAGTTCAGCTGACTTCCACTCGGACGTGGGTCTCCCAGCGGCTGGGTACGTAGGAACGCCGCCAGGTCTTCCACCCGAACAACTGTATGACCCCGGCCAAGGCGCCGTCGCCTTGTCATCTCACCCTGTCCGTCCTAGACGTCACCAGCACTCATGACGACTCGGATCGGACTCCTCAGCGTTGCTGAGTGTCAACCCGCACGCGCTGCACACCGCCCGTTGTGCCTCGCAGGCACAGGCACCGCACTCCGGGCAGAGCGGCGCGTGGCAGCGGCGACACCAGCTGGTCTGGTCGTCGGTCTCGAACACGTGCTCGCATGCAGGACTCGAGCACTCGCGCTGCTCCTTGGACCAGCGCGGTGCAACGTACCGATGCAGTGGCCTGACTACGGCGAACGCGTACTCGCCATTGGCATCGAGTGCCAGCGACGCGGCCAAGCCGTCCTGGATATACCCGGACCCTGCCTCAAGGCCAGGGAGCAGCGTCCCGGACACCTGCCCGGACCCCTCGGTGGCTCGGGTTACCAGCGCTGCGAGGGCTTCCTGCACGGCCCCACGACGCGGCGCCATGACGGTTCCCACGGACCTGGCGAATACCACGCACCCATCCAGATCGAGGACCGCAACGGCGAGGTTGTCCGCAGGCTGTGCGTCGCTCAGCGCCCGATAGCCGACAGCCGAACGCGACACGGACGGGTGCGCCAGATGTGCCTGCGCGAGATCCGCGGCGGTGACATCCGAAGCCGAGAAAGCTGCCTGGTCGCCAGGGATGAGGATTTCGGCGGCAACGGCATCGGCGGTGCCCTCGTTGAGCAGTCGGGCCTCGCGTTCCCCCATCGTGACCCACACGTCCGCCCAGGCAAGGTGGGTGCGCTGCAAGTGGTGGGCGAACTCGTGCAGGATCGTGAAGTTGTCACGGGTTGACACGCCCGACGGGTGCACGACAATCTGCGGGCCGCGCGGCCCGTCGTGCCGGTAGTAGCCGGAGACGCCACAGTCTCCGGGCGTCACGGTGTCGAAGTGGACTTCAACCTCACCGACGATGCCTAGCTCTTCTGCAGGGTCGTCCGCCAGCCGAGCGAAGTCATAAACGCGCCGGCCAGCCTCGAGGTCGAGCAGCGCGTCGGCGATCTCCCGATGTGCGTGGCGAGCCGCCATATCTCGGAGGTCGCGGGCCATCGCAGCCTCACTCGCACAGAAGGCGAGCGAACGCCGCGCGGACCAAGTCGGCCGGAGAGTTCGACGACCGCGCGGCGAGCGCGAACTCCGTGGCAACGAGGTCACGGGCCGATGCCTCGCCGATGGCACGAGAAGCCGCTACCCGTAGAACGTCGCTCTTCCACACCGGGTCCAGGAGGGCGGTCGTGGCCGTTACGCGCGTCGGCGAAACGAGCTCGGTGACTGCCACTTCGAGGTCGGCTGCGATGGCCTCCGCCTGCTCCGGTGCAAGGGGGACCTCGCCCAATTGGAGCGCGACCGCTTCGCCAGCGTCTACCTCGAGCACTGGCTCAGGCGGGTTGGCGTCAGGCCGTGGCGGCCGGCAGCCTCACGATCAAGCCTGAGGTCCGTCGCCGTCGGCGCTGGCCACTGCATCAGGCAGATCGCCTCCCAACGGTCGATCATCTCCTCGTCCTGGGCGCGCTGCTGGGCCGGGTCCGACGGAGGAGCCGCGATCGGTAGTGGAGGGCTCTCGTCCTCGTCGAGCGCGTCCTCGATCGCGACCATGAGGCGGGGTGTGAGCAGCCGGCCCAGGCGGCGGTGCAGCAACGCGTCACCGACGCCCGTCTCGCGGGTGGGCCAGATGCTCACGGGCACGCCGAGCGGGCTGTCCTCGGTCAACAGAGCTGGAGAGTGGCTCGGCTCGGACGGAAGCGTCACTGGCCACATCAGGACGTAGTCACGCATGTGTGCGGAGATCACGCCAAGGCCCAAGCCGATTCCGTCCCACGACAGCAACCACAAGTCCCCCGCAGCGACCCTGTCGGGCACGCCGTTTGGTCCAGACCTCCGGGTTCACGACGCCGGCAGGTGCTTCGGTCAGGGAGTATCCGGCCATCCGGTTCAGTGTGAACCCATCTTCCTAGTGGTGCCGTCCGCGCGAGGCCGGTTCTTGTAGTGGTCGAGAACTTCCGTCCTCAAAGGCTCGGGCAGGGTGACCTGGAACGGGCAGAGTCCAGGGTCCCCAGTTAGCGACTTCTTCACCGCGCGGAGGTAACGGTACGTCCAGTGCCCATCCTTCGTGAATGGCAGGTCGGCGCGCTGAGGGCTCTCCAGGTCCTCTGGCTGGGCTCCCGTCGAAACCCGCGCCATACCCTTCCAGGCTGCAGGGTCCCTCGGCTGCTCAGCCACGCACACCATCGGATGCGCAGCACGGAGGTCGTCCTGTTCGACGGTCGCCGACCGGTGGACCCGGTAGACGTCCCCGCGCTTGGCTTCCTGATTCGGCATAGAGCCGAAGGCACGGCAGGGCGGCTGCCCAGCGGGTGCGGTTCGACACGGACGCCCCTCTACGGAGTGATCCCTTGAAGGAGTAGGGCGCCGCCGGAGGTGCGTCTCTCCGCGAATCGGGGCGCGGCGACCGAAGTGGGCGGGATGATCCACATGTGACCATCGCGGCGCTCGTGATCTCGCTTCTCGCCCTAGCTGTGGCCGTGGCTGCGGCCTGGTACACCCGCCGACAGGCGAAAGCCGCGTCAGGAACGCTCGCGCTGGAGGAAGCCCGCCGTCACGACGAGGTGGTGCCACGCATCAGCGGGGAGGTGGAGCGGCTGAAGCACGCGGCCCCCTACGCCCGATTGTGTCTGCGACTGGAGACCTCGCCGGCGCTGACGGAGTTGCGGGTGCGCTTGCTGGACGCGCCGGTGGACGTGCAGTTCTCGTCGGGCCAGTTGGGCATAGACACGTCGAGTCGATCGCCGCACCACGAGGCCTTCGCACCGGTGCACAACGGTGTTGCCCTTAAGCCATTCGATCGCGCGACCTGGCAACTTGAGCTGAACGATGTCTCGCAACAGCGTCTGCAGATCCAGGCCGATGCGGCGGTCGGCGACGAGTGGTGGAGCGTCCTGGTGACGGTTGATGTGCCACCACCCACACCGAACTGAGCGCCCCCGGCGCCTCGGAGGGCGCCGAGCTGCGCGTTGTCGCGCACGCGACGCCTCCCCGTCAGTGCACCGGACCATCGCCGGTACGAGCTCGCGCTGATCTTCCGCGCACATGACCGCCGGGCAGCCAGCACATCTGTGCCTGGTGGCGTTACTCGCCGCCGGAGTGGCGCACCCAGGCGGTTCTCATTCATGCATCCACCGGACATCCAACTGCCTACGTCGCCGTCCCTGTTCGTCCAGGGCGTACTTAGGCCTACCGATAGGCCTACCGGACGCACAGAGGCCCGCCCCGCCGAAGCGGTGCGGGCCTCTGACCAGCATTAACACTGTCGGGATGACAGGATTTGAACCTGCGACCCCTTGACCCCCAGTCAAGTGCGCTACCAAGCTGCGCCACATCCCGATGGCCGACCGGCTACGCCGGAGGGCCTGGAGAACTCTATCGCAGCCTCGGCCCCACCGGGGACCACTCCACGCACCCAGACGTCAGCCGACCGCCCGCGGCGTCCCGTAGAGCACCTGCGCCCAGCCCTGCCAGCCGCGCTCCCACGGCCACCGGCCGGCGTCGTCGGAGACCACGAGCTGGAGCGCCGGCACCACGCTCGTCTCCGGGTGGCCGTAGACCGCCTGGGCGATGTCCAGGCGCTCGGGCTGGTCGACCGCGAGGAACACGCCCCGCTCCGCGCCGAGCTCCACCTCGTCGCCGAAGCCGAACCGCTCCCCCGCGCGCACCCGCGCCCCGACACGGTCGAGGTACTCCATGGCCCCGCACGAGTCGACCCCGCTGACCATCACCTCCGGGTGCCCGTGGTAGCGGGTCAGCCCCACCGTGTAGCCGTACGGCAGCTCGAGGCCGTCGCCCGGGACCGTGCACACCGCCCAGCCCGTCTCGGCGATCTCCTCCAGGTACCGGGCGCCGCGCGGCCGCCGCGCCTCCTCGTCGAACCAGGACCACTCGTCGCCCCACCGCGGTCCCTCGCCCCACGCCGCCTCGTCACACTCCACGCACATCGCGCCACCCCTCTCGTCGTGTCCTGGCCGCGACGCTACGACCGGGCGCCGACACGACCGGAGCGCTACGGTCGGACCCGCCCCTCTCCCCGAGCCGCGGAGGCCACGTGCGACGCACCGCCGGAGCCCTCGCCGTGGTCCTCCTGTGCGCGGGGTGCGCAGCCCCCGGCCCCGGACTCGACGACCGGCGCGAGATCGGCGACCTCGTCGTGGGGTGGTCCGAGGCCGACGACGACGCCGTGGTCGACATCGACGCACGCAAGCCGCGGCTGCTCACCTCGGACGCCGACCGCGACGCCTTCCTCGACGCGCTCCCCGAAGCCTTCACGCTCGACACCGCGCCCGTCGAGGAGGCGGACCTGGACGAGGTCGCCCTCCTCATCGCGTCCTACGGGCAGTGCACCGAGGTCAGCCAGCTCGTGGTGGACGAGAACGACCGGACCGTGCGCCTGCGCATCGCCGTCGAGCCCGACACGGTGTGCGGCTGGATGCCGCAGCAGGTGGAGGTCTGGTCCGTGGACCGTGACGACCTCGACGGCGAGCCGGCCGCCGGCCGCAGCTACGTGGTCGATGTGCTCGACGACGGGCGCTACCGCTGCTCGAACCCCGCGCCCTGCTGATCCGCCGCCCGCGCGCCGCTCGTGGCACTGCGGGCCGGCTGGCCGTCAGCCGCCCGACCGCTCCCCAGCGCGCTCGCTCCGGTGGCGCCGCGCCTCGCTGATCTGATTGAGCTCCGCGGCGACCAGGCCCAGCACCACGAGGTCCACGAGCACGCCAGCGGTCGCGGTCCACTCCTGGATCCGGAAGAGGAACACCTGCGTGAACAGCAGGCTCACCAGGACGGCGCGGCGGAAGAGCAGGTAGCCGGCCAGGCGGTCGCGGCGCACCACGACGAGCCCCGCGACGGCCAACGCCGTCGAGGCCGCCGCGCTGAGGAGCAGCCCTGCGAGCACCCACCAGAGCACGTCCGCGCCACCCCACCAGGCCGCCAGCCCACGGCCGACCGTGACCAGGGACGTGAGCACCAGCACCCCGACGGTCACCCACGGCACCCAGCGCGCGGTGACGAGCCGGCGCATGGTGCGCACGACGGCACGGCTCGCCGCGCCCACGGGGTTGGGCAGCTCGTGCTCGTCGTCGTCCACCACGTCGAGCACGGCAGCGACCTCGGCGGCGCCCCGCACCGGCCCGGCGCGCTCCAGCAGGTCCTTGGCCTCCGCCCGGGCGCTCGGCGTGAAGCCGCCCGCGAGCCCGGCGACCGCCTGGTCCGCGGCCGCCGCGAGGTACTCCGCGGGGTGGTGCTCGCGCCGGCCGTGCAGCATCTCGCCCAGCAGCACGAGCACCACGACCGTGCCGTAGATCAGCGCCGCCGTCGGTTCGTAGAAGTAGTCGTTGTCGGACGTGACGAACTTGCCGATCTCGTCGACGAACAGGCCGAAGCCGACGCCGCCGACGAGCGCACCCACGGGGCGCACGACCGGGCCGGCGAACGACAGCAGCAGCACGAAGGCGAGCGCCATCAGCAGGCCGCCCCACAGCACGTGCGCCACGTGCAGGCCGCCCCCGCCGATCTGCGGGTAGCCCGTGGCGGCCAGGAACCCGCGCGTGAGCAGCACCGCCGCGACGGTCGCGACGACGAACGTCGTCAGGTGCGACGTCGCCGCGGGGTCGCGGGGCAGGCCGAGGCGCAGCACCGGGCCGCGCGCGGCGGTCGTCTCCCGGCCCGCGCGCGCGGCTGGCGCCCGCGTCCCGGTCACCGCTTGCGCTTCTCCCGCACCCGCACCGAGATGGAGATCGGCGAGCCCTCGAAGCCGAACGTCTCGCGCAGGCGCCGCTCGATGAACCGGCGGTAGCCCGCCTCGAGGAAGCCCGTGGCGAAGATGACGAAGCGCGGCGGGCGCGTGTCCGCCTGCGTGGCGAACAGGATGCGCGGCTGCTTGCCGCCACGCAGCGGGTGCGGGTGCGCGGCGACGAGCTCGCCGAGGAAGGCGTTGAGCCGCCCCGTGGGGATGCGCATGTCCCACGACGCCAGGGACTTCTCGATCGCCGGCACGAGCCGGTCGCGGTGCCACCCGGTCCGGGCGGACAGGTTCACGCGCGGGGCCCACTGCACCTGCACGAGGTCCTGCTCGATCTCGCGCTCCAGGTACGGACGGCGGTCCTCGTCCATGAGGTCCCACTTGTTGTACGCGATGACCAGCGCGCGGCCCGCGTCGACGACCTGCGAGATGACGCGCGTGTCCTGCTCGGTCATCTTGGTGCTCGCGTCGACCAGGACGACGGCGACCTCGGCCTTCTCGATCGCGGCCTGCGTGCGCAGCGAGGCGTAGAAGTCGGCGCCGGTGGTCTGGTGCACGCGACGACGGATGCCCGCGGTGTCGACGAACCACCAGGTCTTGCCGCCGAGCTCGACGAGCTCGTCCACCGGGTCGCGCGTCGTGCCCGCCTCGGCGTCGACGACGACGCGGTCCTCGCCGAGCAGCTTGTTCAGCAGGCTCGACTTGCCGACGTTGGGGCGCCCGACGAGCGCGACGCGGCGCGGCCCGCCCGGTCGCGCCGAGCCCTTGGCGGAGACCTCGGGCAGCAGGTCGACGGCGGCGTCGAGCAGGTCGCCCATCCCCCGCCCGTGCAGCGCGGAGATCGGGTGCGGCTCGCCCAGGCCGAGGCTCCACAGCTCGGCCGCGTCGGACTCGCCGCGCGGGCCGTCGACCTTGTTCGCGGCCAGGACCACGGGCTTGCCGGCCTTGCGCAGCAGCCGCACGACCTGCTCGTCCGTCGACGTCGCACCCACGGTCGCGTCGACGACGAAGATGACGACGTCGGCCAGGTCGATCGCGATCTCGGCCTGCTCGGCGACGCGCGCGTGGATCCCCGCGACGTCGACCTCCCAGCCGCCGGTGTCGACGAGCGTGAAGTCCGTGCCGGCCCACTCCGCCGGGTAGCTCACCCGGTCGCGCGTGACGCCGGGCTTGTCCTCCACGACCGCCTCGCGGCGGCCCAGGATGCGGTTGACCAGGGTCGACTTGCCGACGTTGGGCCGGCCGACGACGGCGAGCACGGGCAGCGGGCCCGCCGGCGTCGCGGTGCCGTCGCCCTCGCCCTGGCCGTCGAGCAGGGCGAGGTCCTCCTCGGCCAGCTCGAAGTCGTCGAGGCCGGCGCGCAGCGCCTGCTCGCGCGCGAGCTCCTCGGGCGTCTGCGGCACCGAGGCGTCGGGCGCGACGAGCGCGGGGGCGTCGAGGTCGCCGTCGTACTCGCCGTACTCGTCGGCGCCCTCGGGAAGGGCTGCGGGCTCGGCGGGGGGTGCGGCGTCGGGCACGACGTCGTCGCGGTGCTGGTCGGTCATGGGCCCATCCTCCCCTGCCGGAGGCCCCGCCGACGAACCGGCGTCAGGCGTCGTCGGGCAGCGGGAGCCCCGCGCGCCCCACGACGGCGACGACGTGGGCGCCGAGCGCCTCGCGCAGGGCCGCGTTCGCCTGCTCGACGGCCGCCCGGCCGCTGACGCCCGGCGCGCGCTCCAGCACGAGCGGCGGGCCGAACTCGACGTGGAGCCGCCGCCGCGGCCCGGGCAGACGCCCCGTGGACTCCCCCGTGCGTCGAGTCCCCAGCACGGCGACCGGCACGACCGGCGCGCCGGACGTCACCGCGAGCCAGGCGACGCCCGCGCGACCCGTGGACCCGTCGCCCCGGCCGCGGTTGCCCTCGGGGAAGATCCCGACGACGTCGCCGCGCCGCAGCACGGCCAGGGCCGTCACCAGGGCGGCGCGCCCCCCGCTGCGGTCGACCGGGATCTGCCCCGCGGCGCGCAGGATCGACCCGACCGGGCCGCGGAAGGCCTCCTCCTTGACCAGGATGTGCGTGCCGCGCGGGGCCGCGCCGTGCAGCACGGGGCCGTCGGCCACGCCGAGGTGGTTGGCGGCGAGGATCACGGGCCCGCTGGCGGGCACGTGGTGCGCGCCCACGACGCGCGTGCGCCACACGACGTGGGCGAGGAACCGGCCCACCGCGCGTGACCACCGCGGCACGGGCCTGCCCCCGGGCGGGCTCGACGCGGGGTCGCCCGCCGCCGGCTTCAGGCTCACGGCGTCGGCGTGTGGGCGGACCGGCCGGTCGACCGCTCGACGACGGCCAGGACCGCCTCCACCGTCTGCTCGAGGTCGAGCTCGGACGAGTCGACGGTCACGACCCCGTCGGCGGCGGTGCGGAACTCGACCACCGTGGAGTCCTGCTCGTCGCGCCGCACGACCTGGTCCCGCGTCGCGGCGAGGCTCGTCGCGTCGGCGGACCCGTGCAGCTCGCGCGCGCGGCGCGCCAGGCGCGCCTCCTCGCTCGCCGTGAGCAGGATGCGGACGTCGGCGTCGGGCGCGATGACGGTGGTGATGTCGCGGCCCTCCACGACGACGCCCCTGCCCTCGGCGAACCCCTGCGTCCCGCGCTCGACCTCGATGACGCGCCGCTGGCGGGCGCCGAGGTCGGCGCGCACGTCGAGGTTCGTCGCCACGGCGCTGACGGCCGCCGAGATCTCCCCGGTGCGGATCGCGGTGCCGACGTCGGTCCCACCGACCCGGAACACCGGGAACCGCGGGTTGAGGTCCAGCTCGAGGACCATGGCGTGCACGGCGGCGCTGACCGCCGGCCCGTCGGCGAGGTCGATGCCTTGCTCCAGGCACCACCACGTCGCCGCGCGGTACATCGCGCCCGTGTCCAGGTACGCCAGGCCGAGGCGCGCCGCGACCTGGCGGCACACGCTCGACTTCCCCGAGCCCGAGGGCCCGTCGACGGCGATGACGAGCGCACTCATCCGGCCAGCCTCCATCCACGTCCGCGCAGCTCGGCCTCGAGCCGGCCGCCCAGCCCGCGCAGCACCGAGACCGACGCCAGGCCGACGGCCTGCCGCGGGGCGTGCTCGAGCTGGAGCTCCTCCAGGTTGATCCCCGCCGCGCCGATCTCCGCCAGCAGCCGGGCGAGCTCGCCCGGCCGGTCCGGCACGAGGACCGTCACGACGTCGTAGGCGGTGCGGGCACCGCCGTGCTTGCCCGGGATCCGGGCCACGCCCGCGTTCCCGGCGGCGATCGCGCCCGCGACGGTCCCGAGCGCGCCGGACGGCGGCGCCTGCCCGGACGGGACCGCGGCGCTCTCGAGCGCCGTCACGACGCCGTCGAGGTCGTCGCGCAGCGCACGCAGGACGGGCGCGACGGCGGCGGCGTTCGCGGCGAGGATCGAGGTCCACAGCGCCGGGTCGCTGCCGGCCACGCGCGTGACGTCGCGCAGCCCCTGGCCCGCGAGGTCGAGCGCGGACGGGTCGGCCTCGCGCAGCCGCGCCGCGACGAGCGACGCCGCGATCTGCGGCACGTGCGAGACGAGGGCGACGGCGTCGTCGTGGGCGTCGGCCTCGAGCAGGATCGGCGTCGCGCCGAGGTCCGTGACCAGGCCGCGCACCGCGAGGAGCGCCTCGCCGGTGGAGGCGCCGGAGCCGACGACGACCCAGGGCCGGCCGAGGAACAGGTCCGGCCTGGCCGCGGTGGGCCCGGTGCGCTCCGAGCCCGCCATCGGGTGGGAGCCGACGTAGCGCGTCAGGTCCGCCCCACGCTCGCGCAGCGCGGCCAGGACGGCGCCCTTGACGCTCGCGACGTCGGTCACCACGGCGTCGGGGAACGCCTCGAGCTCGGCGGCGACGACGTCGGCGGTCACGTCGGGCGGGGCGGCCACGACCACGAGGCGCACGTCGCGCTCGTCCGGCGCCGCGACCCGTCCGGCGCCGACGTCCTGCGCGAGCAGGAGGGTGGTGCGCGACGGGTCGTGCAGCACCACGTCGACGCCGAGCGCGCGCAGGCCCATGCCGATGCTCGCGCCGAGCAGACCCGTGCCGACGACGCGCACGGGGCCGCGCGTGGCGGCCGGGGTCACTGGGCCAGGTCGCGACGCAGCACCGTCGCGCCGTGGAGGTACACGTGACGGACGTCCTCGCGGGGCCGGTCGAGCTCGGCGTGCGCCATGAGCCGCACGACGCGCGGCAGCGCACCGGGGACGTCGATCTCGACCGAGCACATGAGCGGCACGGATCCCATGCCCATCTCGCGCGCGGCCGTGGCGGGGAAGTCGCTGCGCAGGTCGGGCGTGCACGTGAAGAGGATCGAGATGAGCGCGTCGGTGTCGAGCTCGTTCGCCTCGAGCACCGCCCGGACCAGCTCCGCGGTCCGCTCGAACAGGTGCTCGCGGTCGTCGCGCTCGAGCTGGGTCGCCCCGCGGATCGCGCGGACGGTCATCGGGCACCTCCCTGGTCGGCGCGCCGACCGGCGCGACCGGCGGGCAGCGTACCCGCCCGCGCCCGGGTCACAGCCCCACCGCCGTCATGAGCGCCCCGAGCTCCTCGCGGCCCAGGACGCGCGTGCGCCCCGGGCGCAGGGAGCCGAGCCGGATCGGACCGACCTGGGTGCGCACGAGCCGGGTCACGGGATGGCCGACCTCCTCCAGGAGGCGGCGCACGATGTGGTTGCGGCCCTCGTGCAGCACGACCTCGACGAGGGTGCGGTCCGGGGCCGTGTCGACCACCCGGAACTCGTCGACCTTCGCCAGCCCGTCCTCGAGCACGACGCCCGAGCGCAGGCGCTGGCCCACGATGCCCTTGAGGCGGCCCTCGACCGTCGCCAGGTAGGTCTTCTGCACGCCGTGCGAGGGGTGGGCGAGGCGGTTGGCCAGCTCGCCGTCGTTCGTCATCAGCAGCAGGCCCTCCGTCTCCGCGTCGAGCCGGCCGACGTGGAACAGGCGCTCCTCGCGGTCCGCCACCAGGTCCGCGAGCGACGGGCGGCCCTGCGGGTCGTGCATCGTCGAGACGACGCCGAGCGGCTTGTTGAGCGCGAGCGTCACGAGCGAGGTGTCGAGCTGCAGCCGCATCCCGTCGACGTGCACGACCGCGCGCCGCGGATCCACCCGCACGCCGAGCTCGCGCACGTTCACGCCGTCGACCTCGACCCGGCCGGCCTCGATGAGCCGCTCGCACGCGCGGCGCGAGCCGAGGCCCGCCGTCGCGAGCACCTTCTGCAGCCGCACCCCGTCCGGGTCGTGCACGTCTCGCTGCTTCTGGGGACTCATGCGTCTGCTCCTCGGGTGCTACGGGTGTCGTCGTCCAGCTGGATCGACTCGATGTCAGGCAGGTAGGGCGCCAGCGGCGGGAGCTCGTCGAGGCTCCTCATGCCCAGGCGCTCCAGGAAGTACGACGTCGTGCCGTACAGGACCGCGCCGCTCGGCTCGGTGCCGAGCTCGGCCACGAGCCCGCGCGCGGTCAGCGTCCGGACGACGGAGTCGACGTTCACGCCGCGGACCGCCGAGACCTGGCCGCGCGTGACGGGCTGGCGGTAGGCGATCACGGCGAGCGTCTCGAGCGCCGCCTGCGTCAGGCGGGCGGTCTGCCCGTCGAGCACGAAGCGTCCGACGACGTCGGCGTGCGCGGGGGCCGAATAGATGCGCCACCCGCCCGCGACGTGGCGCAGCTCGAAGCCGCGCGGGCGGTGGCCCGGTCCCCCGCGGTACTCGGCGGCGAGCGCGAGCAGCAGGCCCTCGACCTCCTCGGTCGGCAGGCCGAGCACCGTCGCGAGCTGCACGGCGCTCACCGGCTCGTCCGCGACCATGAGGACGGCCTCGACCGCCGCCGCGGCGCCCCCGGGCAGGTCCGCGACCTCGAAGGCCAGCTCGTCCACCGCGGGCGACGCCTCCGGCTCCGCCGGGGGTGTCGCCGGGGTCGTCTCGTCGCTCATGCCGGTGCGTCCTGTCCGTCGTAGTCGTCGACGACGTCGACGTCGCCCTCCTCGCCGCCCGTCCACCGCACGGTGAGCTCGCCGAGCGGGTCGATCTGGTCGAACGCGACGACGCCCTCCCGGAACAGCTCGAGCAGCGCCAGGAAGCGCACGACGACGACGAGCGTCGAGTCGGCGTCCTGCACGAGCGCCCGGAACGAGCCGGCACCGTGGCGCCGCAGGCGCTCGACCAGCACCGCCGCCTGCTCGCGCACGGACACCGCCGGCGCGTGCAGGTGGGACAGGTCCACGCCCGGGGGCGCCTCGCGGGGCCGCAGCGCGTGCGCCGCGAGGATCGCGAGCTCGGAGGCCCCGATCCCGAGCACCAGCTCCGGCAGGAGGGCGGCGAGCTGCGGCTCCATGGCCACGGCGCGCGGCAGGCTGCGCGCCTGCGCCGCGAGCCGCTCCGCCATGGCGGCGGCCGCCTCCTTGTAGGCGCGGTACTGCAGCAGCCGCGCGAACAGCAGGTCCCGGGCCTCGAGCATCTCGAGGTCCTCGGCGTCCTCGACCACCCCCGTGGGCAGCAGGCGCGCGGCCTTGAGGTCGAGCAGCGTGGCCGCCACGACGAGGAACTCGCTGATGCGCCCCAGCTCCCACGGCGCGTCACCCTGCTCGGCGGCGCGGACCGCGGCGATGAACTCGTCGGTCACCTGGGCCAGGGCCACCTCGGTGATGTCGAGCTTGTGCTTCGCGATCAGGCCGAGCAGCAGGTCGAACGGCCCCGTGAAGTTCTCGAGGTGGACCTCGAAGGGCTCCCCGCGCGAGGTCTCGCCGCGGGCCGGCGTCGTGGGTGCTGCGGTCGCGACCGCGACGTCAGGCGGCATCGCCGCGCGCCACGAGCTCGCGCGCGAGCTGGCGGTAGGCCGCCGCTCCGGCGTGCGACGGGGCGTAGCTGGTGATGGGCTCGGCCGCGACCGACGAGTCCGGGAACTTCACCGTGCGGCCGATGACCGTGTGGAGCAGCTGGTCCCCGAAGGCCTCGTGCACGCGCGCGAGCACCTCCTTGGAGTGCAGCGTGCGCGGGTCGTGCATCGTGGCCAGGATGCCGTCGACCTCGAGGCGCGGGTTGAGCCGGTCCCGGACCTTCTCGACGGTCTCGACCAGGAGCGCGACGCCGCGCAGCGCGAAGAACTCGCACTCGAGCGGGATGAGCACGCCGTGGGCGGCCGTGAGCGCGTTGACCGTCAGCAGGCCGAGCGACGGCTGGCAGTCGACGAGGATGACGTCGTACTCCTCCTCGGCCGGCCGCAGGACGCGCGAGAGGATCGACTCGCGCGCGACCTCGCCGACCAGCTGCACCTCGGCGGCCGACAGGTCGATGTTCGCCGGCAGCAGGTCGAGGCCCTCGACCGCCGTCGGGCGGATGACGTCGGCGAGCGACGCGCTGCGCTCCATGAGCAGGTTGTAGACGGTCTTGTCGAGCTCGTGCGGCGAGGTGCCGAGGCCGACGGACGCGGCGCCCTGCGGGTCGAAGTCGACGATGAGCACGCGGCGGCCGTAGTCGGCCAGGGCGGCGCCCAGGTTGATGGTGGTCGTCGTCTTGCCGACGCCGCCCTTCTGGTTGCACAGCGCGATGATGCGCGCCGGCCCGTGGGAGGCGAGCGGCGCGGGGTCGGCGAACACCGGCAACGGGCGGCCGACCGGGTCGGTCGCCATCGTCTCGGGGGCGTCCGGATCCAGGCTGGTCACGGCCCCGAGATTACCCCAGGCACCGCCCGGCGCCCCGCCGCAAACGCCGTCGCCGCCGGCTCAGCCCAGGGCGCGGGGGTGCGCCGCGGCGTAGACCTCGCGCAGCGTGTCCGGCGTCACCATCGTGTAGATCTGCGTCGTGGTCACCGAGGCGTGGCCCAGCAGCTCCTGGACGACGCGCACGTCGGCGCCGCCCGCGAGCAGGTGGGTCGCGAACGAGTGCCGCAGCGTGTGCGGCGACACGTCGCCGGCCCGCTCCAGCCCCGCGCGCTCCGCCGCCAGCCGCAGGACGGCCCAGGCGCTCTGCCGGCTCAGCCGGGCGCCGCGCGTGTTGAGGAAGACGGCCGGCGTGCCGCGCCCGGCCGCGGCGAGCACGGGACGCGCCCGGACGAGGTAGGACTCCGTCGCCTCCCGGGCGAAGGACCCGACGGGCACGACGCGCTCCTTGCGCCCCTTGCCGAGCAGGCGCGCCGCGGCCGCGGCGGGGTCGAGCTCCAGGTCGTCGACGTCGAGCCCGACGACCTCGCTGATGCGCGCGCCCGTGGAGTAGAGGAGCTCGAGCAGCGCGCGGTCGCGCAGCGGCACGGGGCCGTCTCCGAGGCCGGCGGCCTCGAGCAGCCGCTCGACGTCGTCGGTGGACAGCGCCTTGGGCAGGCGCCGGGCCTGCGCCGGCGGACGCACCGCGCGCGAGGGGTCCTGCTCCGTCAGGCCCTCCAGGGTGCAGAACCGGTGCCAGCCGTGGACCGCCGCGATGGTGCGCGCGGTCGACGCCGCCGACAGCGCGCTGGAACCGTCGGACCCGGTCCGCACCGAGGTGACGAAGTCCTGCACGTCGGCCTCGGTCACCTGAGCCACCGACGTCCTGCCGCGGGCCGCGAGGTGGGCCGTGTAGCGCCGCAGGTCGCGGCGGTACGCGGCCAGCGTGTTGGCGGCGAGGCCGCGCTCCACCGCGAGGTGGTCCAAGTAGGTGCCGACCTCGCGCTCGAGGGCGTCACCGGCCGCACGGTCCGCCTCGGTCCGCGCGTCCCGCGCCGGTGCGGCCACGGCGGCTCAGACCGGCAGGAAGGGGTCGACCGCGATGGCGACGAAGAGCAGGGTCAGGTACGTGATCGAGCCGTGGAAGACCCGCATCTCCCCCAGCTTGACGCCGGGGCGCGGGGCGCGTGCCCGGCGGAGCAGCCCGATGGTCGAGCCCAGGAACCACAGGCCCAGCCCGCCCGCCGCGACGGCGTAGACCCACGTCATGTCGGCGAGGGGCACCAGCGCCAGCGAGCAGCCGATCATGCCCAGCGTGTAGGCGACCATCTCCCAGGAGACCTTCACGTCGTCCGCGACGACGGGCAGCATCGGGACGCCGGCCGCGGCGTAGTCCTTGCGGAACTTCATCGACAGCGGCCAGTAGTGCGGCGGCGTCCAGAAGAAGATCACGCCGAAGAGCGCGACGGGCGCCCAGGCGATCGAGTCGGTCACGGCGGACCACCCGATCAGCACCGGCATGCAGCCGGCCGCGCCGCCCCACACGATGTTCTGCGGCGTGCGCCGCTTGAGGATCATCGTGTAGCCGACGACGTAGAGCAGGATCGCGCCGAGCGCCAGGGCCGCCGACAGGACGTTGACGAGGACCGCGAACCAGGCGATCGCGAAGAGGCCGAGCAGCCACCCGAACACCAGCGCCGCGCGGGGCGTGACCTCGCCCGTGACCAGGGGGCGCCGCTTCGTGCGGTTCATCACCTCGTCGATGTCGCGATCGAGGTAGCAGTTGAAGACGTTGGCCGAGCCCGCGGCCGCGGTGCCGCCCACGAGGGTCGCCAGGACGAGCCCGACGGCCGGGAAGCCCCGCTCGGCGAGGATCATGGTGGGCACCGTCGTGATGAGCAGCAGCTCGATGATGCGGGGCTTGGTCAGGGCGACGTACGCCCCGACCCGGGCGCGGACGGCCGCGGCCCGCGAGCGCGTCCCGACGGGGGCCGCGGTCACCGCGGCGCCCGCCCCGTGGACCGGACGGACGGCGGCGCCGGGCTCGGCGTCGAGTCGTCCACTGGCAGTGCGCACGTCGGCAAGGCTCCGTTCCGCGGGGATGTCGCGACCATGGTAGGCCGACGTCGCCCCGGGGTGCGTCCGGCGCGTCCACCAGGCGGCGCGGCGCCCAGGCGCACGTGCTCACCGGTAGGCTCGAACCGTGACCCGACGCACACCGTCGGGCACCCCGGCGCACGCCACCGGCCCCTTCGGGTCCCTGGACGCGTGCGCACGCACCAGGCGACGACCCGGGCGACCGCTCGGGCAGGAATGAGGCTCCGTGAACGCGTCCCCCACCCCGACCGCAGAGGTCACGCTCGAGTGGTCGGACCTCGACCGCCGCGCCGTCGACACCGTCCGTGTGCTGGCGGCGGACGCCGTGGAGAAGGTCGGCAACGGTCATCCCGGGACGGCGATCAGCCTCGCGCCCGCGGCCTACCTGCTCTACCAGCGCGTCATGCGCCACGACCCGGCCGACCAGCACTGGCTGGGCCGCGACCGCTTCATCCTCTCCGCCGGGCACTCGAGCCTGACGCAGTACATCCAGCTCTACCTGGCCGGCTACGGCCTCGAGGTCGAGGACATCGCGGCGCTGCGCACCTGGGGCTCCAAGACGCCCGGCCACCCCGAGTACCGCCACACCGACGGCGTCGAGATCACGACCGGCCCGCTGGGCCAGGGCCTGGCGAGCGCGGTCGGGGTCGCGATGGCGGCGCGCCGCGAGCGCGGCCTGCTCGACCCCGACGCCGCACCGGGCACGAGCCCGTTCGACCACCACGTCTACGTCATCGCCTCCGACGGCGACCTGCAGGAGGGCGTCACGAGCGAGGCGTCCTCGCTCGCCGGCACGCAGAAGCTCGGCAACCTCATCGTGCTGTGGGACGACAACCACATCTCCATCGAGGGCGAC
Source organism: Actinotalea sp. JY-7885 (assembly GCF_014525465.1). NCBI lineage: Bacteria > Bacillati > Actinomycetota > Actinomycetes > Micrococcales > Cellulomonadaceae > Actinotalea > Actinotalea sp. JY-7885. Next base: position 58,677 of record NZ_JACEXH010000001.1, read on the forward strand.
ACGGAGATCGCCTTCACGGAGGACGTCCTGGGCCGGTACGAGGCCTACGGCTGGCACGTCCAGTCCGTCGACTGGACGCAGACCGCCGACGGCAGCCCCTACGCCGAGGACGTCGAGGCCCTCGCCGCCGCGCTCGAGGCCGCCAAGCAGGTCACGGACCGCCCGTCGTTCATCCGGCTGCGCACGATCATCGCCTGGCCCTCGCCGACCAAGCAGAACACGCACGGGTCGCACGGCTCGAAGCTCGGTGGCGACGAGGTGCGCGGCCTCAAGGAGCTCCTGGGCTTCGACCCGGAGAAGTCGTTCGACGTCGAGCCCGAGGTGATCGCGCACACCCGCAAGGCGCTCGAGCGCGGGGCGGCCGCCAAGGCGCAGTGGCAGGAGGGCTACGAGGCGTGGCGTGCCGCCAACCCGGACCGCGCGGCGCTGCTCGACCGGCTCGTGGCCAGGGAGCTGCCGGAGGGCTGGACCGACGCGCTGCCGACGTTCCCGGCGGGCAAGTCCGTGGCGACCCGCGCGGCGTCCGGCGAGGTCCTCTCGGCGCTCGCGCCCGTGCTCCCGGAGCTGTGGGGGGGCTCGGCCGACCTCGCGGGCTCCAACAACACGACGATGAAGGGCGAGCCGTCCTTCATCCCGGCCGAGCGCTCGACCCACGAGTTCGCGGGCCACGAGTACGGCCGCACGCTGCACTTCGGCATCCGCGAGCACGCCATGGGCGCGATCCTCTCGGGCATCGTGCTGCACGGCCTGACGCGCGCCTACGGCGGCACGTTCTTCACGTTCAGCGACTACATGCGCGGCGCCGTGCGCCTCGCCGCACTCATGGGCGTGCCGAGCATCTACGTCTGGACGCACGACTCCATCGGCCTCGGCGAGGACGGCCCGACGCACCAGCCGGTCGAGCACCTCACGGCCGTGCGGGCCATTCCCGGCCTGGCCGTGGTCCGGCCCGCCGACGCCAACGAGACGGCGCAGGCGTGGAAGGCGATCCTCGAGCGCACGGACCACCCGGTCGGCCTCGTCCTGACCCGGCAGAACGTGCCCACGTTCCCCCGCGGCGAGGACGGGTTCGCGTCCGCCGAGGGCGTCGCCCGCGGCGCCTACGTGCTGCTCGAGGCCAGCACGGGCACGCCCGACGTGATCCTCATCGGCACGGGCTCCGAGGTGCAGCTGGCCGTGGCGGCGCGCGAGCAGCTCGAGGCGGACGGCATCGCGACGCGCGTCGTCTCCGCACCGAGCCTGGAGTGGTTCGCCGAGCAGGACGAGGCGTACCGCGAGCAGGTGCTCCCGGTGGCCGTCCGCGCCCGGGTGTCCGTCGAGGCCGGCATCGCCCTCTCGTGGCACAAGATCGTCGGCGACGCCGGCCGGACCGTCTCGCTCGAGCACTACGGGGCCTCGGCCGACTACGAGACCCTCTACCGCGAGTTCGGCCTCACGCCCGAGGCGGTCGTCGCCGCGGCCCGCGAGTCCCTCGCCGCCGCGTCGCGCGACAGCGGCCCGGGCACCGCGTCCGTGCCCACCGAGAGCGGCACCGGCGACCTCTGACCGACGTCCCGCACGTAGGGCCCCGGCCGCGAGGCGGCCGGGGCCCGGAGCACCGAAGGAGCACGCCATGACCGAATCCGGCACCGCCCTGCCCGCACCCGTCGCCGCCCTGCGCGACGCCGGGGTGGCGATCTGGCTGGACGACCTCTCGCGCGAGCTCCTGCGCGGCGGCGGCCTCGAGCGGCTCGTGCGCGAACGCGGCGTCGTCGGGGTCACCACCAACCCGACGATCTTCGCGTCGGCTCTGAGCAAGGGCAGCGCCTACGACGCCCAGCTCGCCGAGCTCGCCGCCGCCGGCGCCGACGTCGACGACGCGGTGTTCGCGATCACCACGGACGACGTCCGCGACGCGTGCGACGCCCTCGCCGACGTGTACGCGGCGACGGGCGGGCTCGACGGGCGCGTGTCCATCGAGGTCGACCCGCGGCTCGCGCGGGACACCGACGGCACCGTCGCGACGGCCGAGCGCCTGTGGCGCACGGTCGACCGCCCGAACCTCTACATCAAGATCCCGGCGACCGTGGAGGGCCTGCCCGCGATCACCGCGGTGATCGCGCAGGGCATGAGCGTCAACGTCACGCTGATCTTCTCCCTCGAGCGCTACCAGGCCGTCCTGGACGCCTACCAGGCAGGGCTCGAGCAGGCGCGCGAGGCCGGCATCGACCTGGCCGCCATCCACTCGGTCGCGTCGTTCTTCGTCTCGCGCGTCGACGCCGCGATCGACGCACGGCTGGACGACCTCGGCTCGGCGGAGGCGGCCGCGCTGCGCGGCTCGATCGCCATCGCCAACGCGCGCCTGGCGTACCGGCGCTACGAGGAGGTCCTCGCGGGCGAGCGCTGGCGGGCGCTGGCCGCGGCCGGCGCCAACGCGCAGCGGCCCCTGTGGGCCTCGACGGGCGTCAAGGACAAGGCCTACCCCGACACGCGCTACGTGGACGAGCTCGTGGCCCCCGGCGTGGTGAACACCATGCCCGGTGCCACCCTGGAGGCCGTGGCCGACCACGGCCGGATCACGGGCGACACCGTGACGGGCGGGTACGCGGCGGCGGACCAGGCGCTCGAGCGCCTCGCCGCGCTCGGCATCGACCTGGGCGACGTCACGGAGGGGCTCGAGGCCGAGGGCGTCGAGAAGTTCGAGAAGAGCTGGGACGAGCTCCTCGCGACCGTGCAGGCCGGCCTGGCCCGCAGCACCGCGGTGACCGGCGACGCGCAGGGCGCCCGGTGAGCCCCACGCGCGTCACGCCCGCGGCGAACCCGCTCCGGGACCCCCGCGACCGCCGCCTGCCCCGGATCGCGGGTCCGTGCGGCCTGGTCATCTTCGGGGTGACGGGCGACCTCGCCCGCCGCAAGCTCATGCCCGCCGTCTACGACCTCGCGAACCGGGGGCTGCTCCCCCCGGGCTTCGCGCTCACCGGGTTCGCGCGCCGCGACTGGGCGACGCAGGACTTCGCCGAGGTGGTGCACGACGCCGTCAAGAAGAACGCGCGCACGCCCTTCCGCGAGAGCACATGGGAGCAGCTCGCCAAGGGCATCCGCTTCGTCCAGGGCGAGTTCGACGACGACGCCGCGTTCGACCGGCTGAGCCAGACCGTCAAGGAGCTCGACGCGGAGCAGGGCACGGGCGGCAACCACGCCTTCTACCTCTCCGTGCCGCCGGGGGCCTTCCCGCTGGTGTGCCGCCAGCTCGCGCGCTCCGGCCTGTCCAAGCAGGAGGAGACCGCCTGGCGGCGGGTCGTCATCGAGAAGCCGTTCGGCCACGACCTGGCCAGCGCGCGCGAGCTGAACGACGTCGTCTCGGAGGTTTTCGAGCCCGAGTCGGTCTTCCGGATCGACCACTACCTGGGCAAGGAGACCGTCCAGAACATGCTGGCGCTGCGGTTCGCCAACCAGCTGTTCGAGCCGATCTGGAACGCCAACAACGTCGACCACGTGCAGATCACGATGGCCGAGGACATCGGGATCGGCGGGCGGGCCGGGTACTACGACGGCATCGGCGCCGCGCGCGACGTCATCCAGAACCACCTGCTCCAGCTCCTGGCCCTGACGGCCATGGAGGAGCCCGTCTCCTTCGACCCGCAGGACCTGCGGGCGGAGAAGGAGAAGGTGCTCTCCGCCGTGCGGGTGCCCAAGGACCTGGGACGGCACACGGCCCGCGGGCAGTACGCTGCGGGCTGGCAGGGCGGCGAGGAGGTCGTCGGGTATCTCGACGAGGACGGCATCGCGCCCGACTCGATCACCGAGACCTACGCCGCGATCCGCGTCGACATCGACACCCGGCGCTGGGCGGGGGTGCCGTTCTACCTGCGCGCGGGCAAGCGCCTGGGCCGTCGGGTCACCGAGATCGCCGTCGTCTTCAAGAAGGCGCCCCACCTGCCCTTCGAGTCCACGGCGACGGAGGAGCTCGGCAAGAACGCGCTCGTCATCCGGGTCCAGCCCGACGAGGGCGTGACGATCCGCTTCGGCTCCAAGGTGCCCGGCACGGCGATGGAGGTGCGCGACGTCACGATGGACTTCGGGTACGGGCACGCCTTCACCGAGTCCTCCCCCGAGGCCTACGAGCGGCTCATCCTCGACGTCCTGCTGGGCGACCCGCCGCTGTTCCCGCGCCACGAGGAGGTCGAGCTCTCCTGGAAGATCCTCGACCCGATCACGGCGTACTGGGCGCGGCACGGCAAGCCGGAGGCGTACCGCTCCGGCACGTGGGGCCCGGACTCCGCGGACGAGATGATGGCGCGCGACGGCCGCGCCTGGCGCCGGCCGTGACCGGCCGGACCGGAAGGGCGGCACGATGATCATCGATCTTCCCGACACCACGACCACCGCGGTCACCAAGGCGCTCGTGCGGCTGCGCGACGAGGGTGGCGCGGTCGCGCTCGGCCGGGTCCTCACGCTGGTCATCGACGCGACCCCGGACACCGTCGAGGAGGCCGTCGAGGCCGCCAACGACGCGAGCCGCGAGCACCCGTGCCGCGTGATCGTGCTGGTGCACGACGCCGACCGCACCACCCCGCGGCTCGACGCCGAGATCCGCGTCGGCGGGGACGCGGGCGCCAGCGAGGTCGTCCTGCTGCGCGCCTCGGGCGAGATGATCGCCCACGCGGACACGCTCGTCATGCCGCTGCTGCTGCCCGACGCGCCGATCGTGGCCTGGTGGCCCGCGGAGCTGCCGGAGCACCCCGCCGCGCACCCGATCGGCACGATGGCCCAGCGGCGCATCACCGACTCCCTCGCGTGCTCCGACCCGCTCGCGACCCTGGTCCGGCTGCGCGACGGCCACCGCGCCGGCGACACGGACCTCGCCTGGACCCGCATCACCGTCTGGCGGGGGATCCTCGCCGCGGCGCTGGACCAGCCGCCGTTCGAGCCGGTGACCCGCGCCGAGGTCCACGGGCACGAGTCGCACCCCTCGGTCGTGCTGCTGGCCGCCTGGCTCGCCCACGCGCTGCGCTGCGAGGTCGAGATCGTCCGCGAGAAGGACGTCCCGGCCATCACCAAGGTCGTCCTCGAGCGGGCGTCCGGCCCCGTGATCGTGTCCCGGCCCGACGGCCGCATCGCCACCGTCGAGCAGCCGGGGCAGCCCGTGCGCACCACGGCGATGCCGCTGCGGTCGCTGCGCGAGTGCCTCTCGGAGGAGCTGCGGCGCCTGGATCCGGACGAGGTCTACGGCGAGGTCCTCCTCGACGGGCTCGAGCGCGTGGGAGCCGCGTGAGCGCGCGGGTCGCCGTCGTGCACCCCGACGCCGCGACGCTCGCGCGGGCCACGGCCGCCCGCCTGCTCCTGCGGCTCATCGACGGGCAGAGCACCCGGCGGCCGCTGCACGTCGCGCTCACGGGCGGCACGGTCGGCATCCGCACGCTCGCCGAGGTCGCGGCCTCGCCCCTGCGCGACGCCGTCGACTGGACCGGCGTCCACCTGTGGTGGGGCGACGAGCGCTTCCTGCCCACCGGCGACGCCGACCGGAACGAGACCCAGGCCCGTGAGGCGCTCCTGGACGCGCTGCCCGTGCCTGCGCAGAACGTGCACCCCGTGCCGGGACCCGACCGCGCCGGCTCGCCGGAGGCGGCCGCCGAGGCCTACGCCGCGGACCTGGCGCGCTACGCCGCCCCCGCGGGCGCCGCGCAGGACGACGCCGGCCCGGCCGTGCCGGCGTTCGACGTGGTGCTGCTCGGGATGGGCCCGGACGGCCACGTCGCGTCGCTCTTCCCGGGGCACGACGCCCTCGCGGTCCTCGACCGGACGGTCGTCGGCGTCCACGGCTCCCCGAAGCCGCCCCCGGAGCGCGTCAGCCTGACGTTCCCGGCCCTCGAGGCGGCGTCGGAGATCTGGGTCGTCGCGGCCGGCGCGGAGAAGGCCGAGGCGGTCGCGCGCGCCCTCGCGGGCGACGACGTCCGCTCCACGCCCGCGGCCGGCGCCCTGGGCCGCGAGCGCACGCTCTGGCTCCTCGACGTCGCCGCAGCCGGCTGAGCACGACCGGCGGCGCGAGGTCAGGACAGGGTCAGCGGCCGCGGCGCGCGCGCAGCGCGCTGAGGGCCTCGTCGAGGATGGCGGCGCCGTCCTCGTCGCTGCGCCGCTCCTTCACGTACGCCAGGTGCGTCTTGTACGGCTCGTTGCGCGACGGCGACGGCGGGTTGTCCTTGTCCTGACCCGCCGGGAAGCCGCACCGCGGGCAGTCCCAGGTCTCGGGCGCCTCGGCGTTGCCCTCCTGGGAGAAGCTCGGCTTGGTCTCGTGGCCGTTGGCGCACCAGTAGGAGACCCAGAACCGGGGGGCCTGGTCGCCACGCTCGGCCTCGCCCATGGGGCCGGCTCCGACGCGGGACCCTCGGATCGCGCTTCCGCTTGCCATCTGTTGCTCCTTAGGCGCTGACGCGCTGGATCAGGCCCAGCAGCACGACGACGAGCGTCCACAGGAGCGCCAGGCCGATCGTGAGCCGGTTGAGGTTCCGCTCGGCGACGCCGGAGCTGCCGGCGTTGCTGGAGATGCCGCCGCCGAACATGTCGGAGACTCCCCCGCCCTTGCCCTTGTGCAGCAGCACCAGGAGCACGACGAGGAAGCTGGTCAGGACCAGCAGGACCTGCAGGATGATGCGCAGTGCGTCCACGTGCTCGTACGTCCCTCGCAGTCGGATGATCGGCGCCGGCGGCGCCCGGTCAAGGATAGGCGACCCGGGCCCCTGCCCACGACAGGCGCCACGGGTGAACGGTCCCGGCGGAGCGGGGACCGGCGCCCTCCCGCGGGAGGGCGCCGGTCCGGCGGCTCAGCGAGCCGTCTGGTGCTCGCGGAAGCGGGCGATCTTGGCGAACTCCTCGGGGTCGAGGCTCGCTCCGCCGACGAGCGCGCCGTCGACGTCGGGCTTGTCCATGATCGCCGCGATGTTGCCGGACTTCACGGACCCGCCGTAGAGCACGCGCACACCGGCGGCGAGCTCGGGCGAGTACAGCTCGGCCAGCTTCTCGCGGATCGCGCCGCAGACCTCCTGCGCGTCCTCGGGCGTCGCGACCTCGCCGGTGCCGATGGCCCAGACGGGCTCGTAGGCGATGACGACGTCCTTGGCCTTGTCGGCCGGGAGGCCGGCCAGGCCGCCCTCGACCTGCGCGAGGGTGTACGCGACCTGCTCGCCGGCCTTGCGGACGTCGAGGCCCTCGCCGACGCACAGGATCGGGACGATCCCCTGCCCGAACGCGGACGCCACCTTGGCGGCGCACAGCGCGTCGTCCTCACCGTGGTACTGCCGGCGCTCGGAGTGGCCGACGGCCACGTAGGAGACGCCGAGCTTGGCGAGCATGACCGGCGAGATCTCGCCGGTGTACGCGCCCTCGGTGTGCGCCGAGACGTCCTGCGCGCCGTACTTGAGCTCGTACTTGTCCGCGTCGACGAGGGTCTGCACCGAGCGCAGGTCCGTGAACGGCACGAGCACCGCGACCTCGACGGCCGAGTAGTCGTGCTTGGCGTCCTTGAGCGACCACGCGAGCTTCTGGACGACCTGGATCGCCTGGTGGTGGTCGAGGTTCATCTTCCAGTTGCCCGCCATGAGCGGCGTGCGGGTCTGCGTGGCCATCAGGCCTCCTCCTCCAGGACGGCGATGCCGGGGAGCGACTTGCCCTCGAGGAACTCGAGGCTCGCCCCGCCACCGGTCGAGATGTGACCGAACCCGGCCTCGTCGAAGCCGAGCAGGCGCACGGCCGCCGCGGAGTCGCCGCCGCCGACGATCGTGAACGCACCGTTCGCGCCCGCGTCGACGAGCGCCTGCGCGACGGCGCGCGTGCCGTTCGAGAACGCCTCGAACTCGAAGACGCCGGCCGGGCCGTTCCAGACCACGGTCTTCGCGTCGAGGATCTTGCTGCGGAACAGCTCGCAGGAGTCCGGACCGATGTCCAGGCCGATGCGGCCGTCCGGGATGGCGTCCGCCGGGACGACGTCGTGCGGCGAGTCGGCCGCGAAGGCGTCGGCGACCACGATGTCCGTGGGCAGCACGATCTCCACCCCGCGCTGCTCGGCCTCGGCGAGGTAGCCCTTGACCGTCTCGATCTGGTCCTCCTCGAGCAGCGAGCTGCCCACGGAGTAGCCCTTGGCCGCGAGGAACGTGAAGACCATGCCGCCGCCGATCAGCAGCCGGTCGGCCTTGGTCAGCAGGTTCGCGATGACGCCGAGCTTGTCCGAGACCTTCGAGCCGCCGAGGACGACCACGTAGGGCCGCTCCGGGTCGTCGGTCGCCTTGCGCAGCGAGGCGACCTCCTTGAGCACGAGCGCGCCCACGGCCGAGGGGAGCTTGCGGGCGACGTCGTAGACGGACGCCTGCTTGCGGTGCACGACGCCGAAGCCGTCCGAGACGTACACGTCGGCGAGGGCGGCGAGCTCGCTCGCGAGCTCCTCACGCTCGGCGTCGACCTTCGAGGTCTCGCGCGGGTCGAAGCGGATGTTCTCGAGCAGCGCGATCTCGCCGTCGCCGAGGGCGGCGACCGTCGCCTTGGCGGACTCCCCCACCGTGTCCTGCGCGAGGGCGACGGGCTGGCCGAGCAGCTCGCCCAGCCGGGCCGCGACGGGCGCGAGCGAGTACTTGGCCTCCGGCGCGCCCTTCGGGCGGCCGAGGTGGGCGGTCACGACCACGCGGGCGCCCGCGTCGAGCAGCGCCTTCAGGGTCGGCAGGGCCGCGCGCACGCGGCCGTCGTCGGTGATCGTCGAGCCGTCGAGCGGCACGTTGAAGTCCGAGCGGACGAGGACGCGCTTGCCGCGCAGGTCCCCGAGGTCCTCGATGGTCTTCATGGTCCTCATTCCTGGTTGAAGAACGGTGGGGTCCCGCGGTGGCACGACCCCGGACATGACGGCGTCCGCGTACGCACCGCGACCCGGAGGCCGCGGTGCGCACGCGGACGCATGGTCGTGCTGTCGCTCAGCGCGTGCGGACCGAGGTCAGAGACGCTCGCCGACGTACGTCGTCAGCTTGACGAGCGAGTTGGAGTAGCCCCACTCGTTGTCGTACCAGGCGACGACCTTGACCAGGTCGCCCGAGACCTTCGTGAGACCGGCGTCGAAGATGCTCGAGGCCGGGTCCGTCTCGATGTCCTTGGAGACGATCGGGTCCTCGGTGTAGGTGAGGATGCCCTTGAGCTCCGGCGTCTCGGACGCGGCCTTGATCGCGGCGTTGACCTCCTCGACCGTGACCTCGCGGCCGGCCGTGAACGTCAGGTCCGTCGCGGAGCCCGTCGGCGTGGGCACGCGCATCGCGTAGCCGTCCAGCTTGCCCTTGAGCTGCGGGAGCACGAGCGAGACCGCCTTGGCGGCACCGGTCGACGTCGGCACCATGTTCAGGGCCGCGGCGCGGGCGCGACGCAGGTCCTTGTGCGGGCCGTCCTGAAGGTTCTGGTCCTGCGTGTACGCGTGGATCGTCGTCATGAGGCCGCGGACGATGCCGAAGCTCTCGTCGAGGACCTTGGCGAGCGGCGCGAGGCAGTTCGTCGTGCAGGACGCGTTCGAGATGATGTTGTGCTTGGCCGGGTCGTACTCGGTGTGGTTCACACCGACGACGAACGTGGCGTCCTCGTTCTTCGCGGGCGCCGAGATGATGACCTTCTTGGCGCCGGCGTCGAGGTGCGCCTTCGCCTTGGTCGCGTCGGTGAAGATGCCGGTCGACTCGATGACGATGTCGGCGCCCAGCTCGCCCCACGGGAGGGCGGACGGGTCGCGCTCGGCGAGGGCCTTGAACGACTTGCCGCCGACCGTGATCGACGTCTCGTCGTAGGTCACCTCCTGCGGCAGACGGCCGAGGATCGAGTCGTACTTCAGCAGGTGCGCGAGCGACTTGTTGTCGGTCAGGTCGTTGACGCCGACGATCTCGATGTCGGCGCCCGACTCGAGCACGGCGCGGAAGAAGTTACGTCCGATGCGGCCGAAGCCGTTGATTCCGACGCGGATAGTCACAATGCCTCCTCGGGGCGCGCCGGTTCCGCCGACACGCGATGGGTCACCTTTCGGATGCGTACGGCGCTGTACGCGCCTGGCCGGACCGTGACTGAACCTCGATCCCCAGATGGGACCCAGGTTACACGCAGGACACATCACGCGTCGGGGACATGGGTCCCCCGACCGGCCGCCGGGCTCACGGTAGAGGTCCCGGCGTGCGCGTCAGACGTCGAGCATGTCGGGCGTGAGCCCGGCCTCGGTGTCCGGGATGCCCAGGTCCGCGGCCTTCTTGTCCGCCGTCGCGAGCAGGCGCCGGATGCGGCCGGCGACCGCGTCCTTCGTCAAGGGCGGGTCAGCGAGCTGCCCGAGCTCCTCCAGGGACGCCTGCTTGTGGGCCAGGCGCAGCTCGCCCGCCTCGCGCAGGTGCTCCGGGAGGTCCTCCCCGAGGATCTCGAACGCGCGCTCCACGCGGGCGCCCGCGGCGACCGCCGCGCGCGCCGAGCGCCGCAGGTTCGCGTCGTCGAAGTTGGCGAGGCGGTTCGCCGTGCCGCGCACCTCGCGCCGCATGCGGCGCTCCTCCCAGACCATCACGGCGTCGTGGGCGCCCAGACGCGTCAGCATCGCGCCGATCGCGTCCCCGTCGCGGATCACGACGCGGTCCACGCCCCGCACCTCGCGGGCCTTGGCCGCGATGCCGAGCCGGCGCGCCGCCCCCACGAGGGCCAGCGCGGCCTCCGGGCCGGGGCACGTCACCTCGAGCGCGGCCGAGCGGCCGGGCTCCGTCAGCGACCCGTGCGCGAGGAACGCCCCGCGCCACGCGGCCTCGGCCTCACCGATGCCCGCCGAGACGACCTGCGGGGGCAGGCCCCGCACGGGCCGGCCACGAGCGTCCAGCAGACCCGTCTGGCGGGCCAGGGACTCGCCGTCCTTGACGACGCGCACGACGTAGCGCGTGCCGCGCCGCAGCCCGCCACCGCTCACGACGACGACGTCGCTCGTGTGCCCGTAGACCTCGGCGATGAACTGCCGCAGGCGCCGGGCCGCGATCCCCGTGTCCAGCTCCGCCTCGATGACGATGCGGCCCGAGATGATGTGCAGCCCGCCCGCGAACCGCAGGGTCGCCGAGACCTCCGCCTTGCGGCACGACGTCTTGTCGACGGTCAACCGGGCGAGCTCGTCCTTCACCTGTGCCGTCAGCGCCATGGGCGTCATCCTGCCATTCACCGGGCGGTGCTCCCCACGTCACCCAGCACGCCCTCGAAGGCGTCGCGGTACGCGGCGGCCAGCCGCAGCGCGTCGTGACGGGCGCTCCCGTCACCCACGTGCACCTGCCGGAGCAGCACCGACGCCCCCATCTCGCGGGCCTTGGCCTCGAGCGCGTCGAGGTCGTCGACGGCCGTCGGATCGGCCACCACGACGTCGACCCGCAGCTCGGGGGCGTGCTGCTGGAGCGCGGCGAGGTGCTCGAAGCACGTCATGCCGCCCTCGTCGGCCGCCGGCCGCAGGTTGAGGGTGACGCACCGCCGCGCCGGGGTGCGGTGCAGCGCGTGGGAGAGCTCGGGCACCAGCAGGTGGGGCATCACGGAGGTGAACCACGATCCCGGCCCGAGCACCACCCAGTCGGCGGCGTCGACCGCGGCCACGGCCTCCTGGGACGCCGGCGGGGCCTCCGGGAGCAGCCGCACCCGGCGGATGCGCCCCTCGGCCACCGCGACCTGGCTCTGGCCCCGCACGAGGCGGCTGACCCCGTCGGGCCCCTCCACGTCGGCCTCGATCGCCAGCGGGACCGAGGCCATCGGCAGCACGCGGCCGCGCGCGCCGAGCAGCCGTGCCACCCAGTCGAGCCCGCCGACGGTGTCCCCGAGCAGCTCCCACAGGGCGACGATGAGCAGGTTGCCGACGGCGTGCTGGTCCAGCGACCCCTGCGAGCTGAACCGGTGCTGCAGGACGTCGCGCCACGTCCGTCCCCAGTCGGAGTCGTCGCACAGGGCGGACAGGGCCATCCGCAGGTCCCCCGGCGGCAGCACGTCCATCTCCTGGCGCAGGCGGCCGGACGAGCCGCCGTCGTCCGCGACCGTGACGACCGCGGTCAGCCGGTCCGACATGAGCCGCAGGGCCGACAGGCTCGCGTACAGGCCGTGCCCGCCGCCGAGGGCGACCACCGCCGGCCCCACGCCGCCGCTGTGCAGCGGCGTGGTCAGGAGCCGCGTCGCGGCGTCGTCGGAGCGGTGCGGGCGCCGGTCCCCGTCGTCCGGGGTGGTCACTCGCGCCCCAGGTCGCGGTGGCTGACGACGACGCGGTGCCCGCGCTCGCGGAGCACAGCGGCGAGGGCCTCGGAGAGCGCGACCGAGCGGTGCTTGCCGCCCGTGCAGCCGACCGCGATGGTCGCGTACCGCTTGTCCTCCTCGACGTAGCCGCTCAGCACCGGCTCGAGCGCGAAGGCGTACCGGTCGACGAAGACGCGGGCGCCGTCCAGGCCGAGCACGTAGTCACGCACGGGTTCATCCTTGCCGGTGAGGTGCCGCAGCTCGGTGACCCAGTACGGGTTGGCGAGGAACCGCACGTCGGCGACGTGGTCCGCGTCCAGGGGGATCCCGTACTTGAACCCGAAGGACAGCACGTTGATCCGCAGCGCGTCCTCGTCGCCGCCCACCACGGCGAGCCGCACGGCACGGGCCAGGTCGTGGACGTTGAGGTCGCTGGTGTCGATGACCACGTCGGCGCGCTCGCGGACGGAGTGCATGATCTCGCGCTCGGCGGCGATCCCGTCCAGGATGCGCCCCTCGCCCTGGAGCGGGTGCGGGCGACGCACGGCCTCGAACCGCTGCACGAGCACCTGGTCGGACGCGTCGAGGAAGAGGATCCGGTAGGCGATGCCCGCCGTCCGCAGGGTGTCGACCACCTCGGCGAGGTCGCCGAAGAGCTCGCGCCCGCGCACGTCGACGACGGCGGCGAGGCGCTGCACCCCGCCGGCGCTGCGCGTCATCATCCCCACCACCTCCGGCAGCAGCCGCGCCGGGAGGTTGTCGACGACGTACCAGTCGAGGTCCTCGAGCACGGCGGCCGCGCGCGTGCGGCCGGCGCCCGACATCCCGGTGATGATGAGGAGCTCGGGGAGCTCCGCGCGGGGGGCCGGGGTGGTGGCCTCGAGCGCGGGGATGCCTGACGGCACGGTCGTGGGGGGCGGCTCTGCGGTCATGGTTCCAGCATGCCAGCCCGCTGCGTCACCGCCTCGTCGGTCGCTCGTGCCTCGTCTGTCGCGGGCGCCCGGTCGGTCGCGGGGGCCTCGTCGGGCGTGGCGGGCGCCGCCGGCCCGGCGTCACCCACCCCGAGCGCCGTGAGCACGGCGGCCGCGGTGCGCGGGCCCATGCCCTTGACCTGCGCGATCTCCTCCATCGTCGCCGCCTTGAGCCGCGTGACGCTGCCGAAGTGCTTGAGCAGCGCCGCGGTGCGGGTCGGGCCGAGGCCCGGTACGGCGTCGAGCGCCGAGACGGTCATGCCCTTGCTGCGGCGCGCGCGGTGGTGCCGGATCGCGAACCGGTGGGCCTCGTCGCGCACGCGCTGCAGCAGGTACAGCCCTTCGGACGAGCGCTGGAGGATCACCGGGTACTCCTCCCCCGGCAGCCACACCTCCTCGAGCCGCTTGGCCAGCCCGCAGAGCGCGACGTCCTCGATCCCCAGGTCGGCGAGCGCGCGCGCGGCGGCCGCGACCTGCGGCGGCCCGCCGTCGACCACCACGAGGTTCGGCGGGTACGCGAAGCGCCCGCGCTGGCCCTCCACCTCGCCGGAGACCTCCCCCGAGCGGGCGGGCCCCGGGAACGGGTGCCCGTCGGCGACCGCGTCCTCGCCGTCCCCCAGGTCCGGCGCGGCACCGGATCGCGCCTGGTCCTCCAGGTAGCGCCGGAAGCGGCGCGTGATGACCTCGTACATCGCCGCCGTGTCGTCGCGCGCGCCCTGACCGTCGGGCCCGCGCACGGCGAACTGCCGGTACTCGGACTTGCGGGCGAGCCCGTCCTCGAAGACCACCATCGACCCCACCTGGTGGGTGCCCTGGGTGGTCGAGATGTCGTAGCACTCGATGCGCAGCGGGGCGCTGTCGAGCCCGAGGGCCTCCTGGATCTCGCGCAGCGCCTGGCTCCGCGTGGTGAGGTCGGAGGCGCGCTTGGTCCGGTGCAGGACCAGGGACTGCTCCGCGTTGCGGCGCACCGTGTCGGCGAGCGCCCGCTTGTCCCCCCGCTGCGGGACCCGCACCTCGACGCGCGAGCCGCGCAGCCCCGCGAGCCACGCGCTGACCTGGTCGACGTCGGGCGGCAGCACCGGCACGAGCACCTCGCGCGGCACGGCGCTCGCCGTCTCGACGGTGCGCTCGGGACGCGCCTTGCTCGCGCTCGCGCTGGGCGGCGTCGCGGGCACCTCACCCTCGCCGTAGACCTGCTGCAGGAGGTGCTCGACCAGCTCGGCGTCCGTGACGTCCTCGACCTTCTCCACGACCCAGCCGCGCTGTCCGCGGATCCGCCCGCCCCGCACGTGGAACACCTGCACGGCCGCCTCGAGCTCGTCCCCGACCAGGGCGAAGACGTCCGCGTCGGTGCCGTCGGGCAGCACGACGGCGTTCTTCTCGGTCGCGCGCTGGAGCGCGCCGATGTCGTCCCGGAGCCGGGCGGCGGTCTCGAAGTCCAGCTCCGCCGACGCCTCGCGCATGCGCTTGTCGAGGCGGCGCACGAAGCGCGCCGTGTCGCCCGCCATGAAGTCGCAGAAGTCCTCGGCGAGCGTGCGGTGGTCCGCCGCGGAGATGCGTCCCACGCAGGGCGCCGAGCACTTGTCGATGTACCCGAGCAGGCACGGCCGCCCGGCCTGCGCGGCGCGTTTGAAGACGCCGGCCGAGCACGTGCGCACGGGGAAGACGCGCAGCAGCAGGTCGACGGTCTCGCGGATCGCCCAGGCGTGGCCGTAGGGGCCGAAGTAGCGCGTGCCCGGCCGCTTGGCGCCCCGCATCACCTGCACGCGCGGGTACTCCTCGCCGAGCGTCACCGCGAGGTACGGGTACGACTTGTCGTCCCGGTACTTGACGTTGAAGCGCGGGTCGAACTCCTTGATCCAGGAGTACTCGAGGGCGAGCGCCTCGACCTCGGTGCCCACCACCGTCCACTCCACCGACGCGGCGGTGGTGACCATCTGCTGCGTGCGCGGGTGCAGCGCGGACAGGTCCTGGAAGTAGCTGTTGAGCCGCGAGCGGAGGCTCTTCGCCTTGCCGACGTAGACGACGCGGCCGTGGTTGTCGCGGAACCGGTAGACGCCCGGGGAGTCGGGGATCTCGCCCGGCCGCGGACGATACGTCGCCGGGTCTGCCATGACCACGAGCCTAAGCCAGCCCCCCGACAGACCCCGACGTCGGCGGGCGCCGCGCTAGGTTGAGGCATGGGGATCCTGCACACGTACGGGGCGACGGTGCGCTGGAGCGGCGCGGGCGAGGCGGGGACGTCGAGCTACACCGCCTACAGCCGGGACCACGAGATCCACGCCGAGGGCAGGCCGCCGCTGCTGGGCTCCTCCGACCCGGCCTTCCGGGGGGACCCGGAGCGGTGGAACCCCGAGCAGCTGCTCGTCGCCGCGCTCGCGCAGTGCCACATGCTGTGGTTCCTGCACCTCGCGGCGCGCGCGGGCGTCGTCGTGGTCGGCTACGTCGACGAGCCCGTGGGCACGATGCGCGTCGAGGCGGCCGGCGCGGGGCAGTTCACGACGGTCGTCCTGCGCCCGCGCGTCACGGTGCGTGCCACGCGCCCGGTCGACGACGCCGAGCTCGCGGCACTGCACCGCGGCGCCGGTGAGCACTGCTTCATCAGCCGCTCGGTGAACTTCCCCGTCCGCACCGAGCCGGTACCCCTGGCGGTCGAGCCGAGCGTGCTGCGCTGACCCCGGGTCAGGCGCTGGCCAGCGCGACCTCCGGCTCGAGCGCCTCCGCCAGGAACCGGCCCGTGTGGCTCTCCGGGACCCGTGCGACCTGCTCGGGCGTGCCCTCGGCGACCACGCGGCCGCCGCCGGACCCGCCCTCGGGCCCCATGTCGATGACCCAGTCGGCGTTCTTGATGACGTCGAGGTTGTGCTCGATGACGATGACGCTGTTGCCCTTGTCGGCCAGCGACTGCAGCACCCCGAGCAGCTTGCGGATGTCCTCGAAGTGCAGGCCGGTGGTGGGCTCGTCGAGCACGTACGCCGTGCGCCCCGAGGAGCGCTTCTGCAGCTCGCTCGCCAGCTTCACGCGCTGCGCCTCGCCGCCCGACAGGGTCGGTGCCGGCTGGCCCAGCCGCACGTACCCCAGGCCGACGTCGACGAGCGTGCGCAGGTGGCGCGAGATCGCGGGCACCGCGGCGAAGAACTCGGCGGCCTCCTCGATCGGCATGTCCAGCACCTCGGCGACCGTCTTGCCCTTGAAGTGCACCTCGAGCGTCTCGCGGTTGTACCGGGCGCCGTGGCACACCTCGCACGGCACGTACACGTCGGGGAGGAAGTTCATCTCGATCTTGAGCGTGCCGTCGCCGGAGCACGCCTCGCAGCGCCCGCCCTTGACGTTGAAGGAGAACCGACCCGGCGTGTAGCCGCGGACCTTGGCCTCCGTCGTCTCCGCGAACAGCTTGCGGACGTGGTCCCACACGCCCGTGTAGGTCGCGGGGTTGGACCGTGGCGTGCGGCCGATGGGCCCCTGGTCCACGTGCACGACCTTGTCGAGGTGCTCGAGCCCCGTCACGCGCGTGTGCCGCCCCGGCACCTGACGCGCGTGGTTGAGCTCGTTCGCCATGACGGTGTAGAGGATCGAGTTCACGAGGGTCGACTTGCCCGAGCCCGACACGCCGGTGACGGCCACGAGGCAGCCCAGCGGGAACGAGACGTCGATGCCCGCGAGGTTGTGCTCCCGGGCCCCCACGACCTTGACCATGCGCTTGCGGTCGACGGCGCGCCGGTGCTGCGGCATCGGGATCTCCCGGCGACCCGAGAGGTAGGCGCCCGTGACGGACTCCTCCGACGCGAGCAGGCCCGCGAGGTCGCCCGAGTGCACGACGCGCCCGCCGTGCTCGCCCGCCCCCGGCCCGATGTCGACGATCCAGTCGGCGGCCTTGATGGTGTCCTCGTCGTGCTCGACGACGATCAGGGTGTTCCCGAGGTCGCGCAGGCGCGTGAGGGTGTCGATGAGGCGCCGGTTGTCGCGCTGGTGCAGCCCGATGCTCGGCTCGTCGAGCACGTACAGCACGCCCACGAGCCCGGACCCGATCTGCGTCGCGAGCCGGATCCGCTGCGCCTCGCCGCCCGACAGCGTGCCGGCCGGGCGGTCGAGCGCGAGGTAGTCGAGGCCGACGTCGAGGAGGAAGCCCAGGCGCGCGTCGATCTCCTTGAGCACCTGCACGGCGATCGCGCGCTCGCGCTCCCCCAGCTCCAGGGTCCCGAGGAAGTCCCGCGCCTCGCGCAGCGGCATCGCGCAGACCTCGGCGATCGAGCGACCGCCGACCCGCACCGCCAGGACCTCCGGCTTGAGCCGCGTGCCGTGGCAGACCGGGCACGGCACCTCGCGCATGAAGGCCTCGTACTTGTCCTTGGACCAGTCGGACTCGGTCTCCGCGTGGCGCCGCTGGATGAAGGTCACGACACCCTCGAAGCCGGTCGAGTACTGGCGCTCGCGACCCCACCGGTTGCGGTACTTCACGTGGACCTTGTGGTCGCGCCCGTAGAGGACCGCGTCCTTCGCGCGCTGCGGCAGCGCACGCCACGGCACGTCCATCGAGAACTCGAGGTCCGCGGCGAGAGCGGTGAGCACACGCTGGAAGTACTCCGCCGAGGAACCCTGGTTCCACGGTGCGACGGCCCCGCCCGCGAGCGTCGCGTCCTCGTCGGGGATGACGAGGTCCGGGTCGACCTCGAGGCGGCTGCCGATCCCGGTGCACTCGGGGCACGCACCGTACGGCGCGTTGAAGGAGAAGGTGCGGGGCTCGATCTCCTCGAGCGTCAGCACGTGGTCGTTCGGGCACGCGCGGTGCTCCGAGAAGCGTCGCTCCCGGTTCGGGTCGTCCGCCTCCGCGTCGACCAGCTCGACGACCATGAGGCCGCCGGCGAGGTTGAGGGCGGTCTCGACCGAGTCGGTGAGACGCCGCTGCACGCCCTCGCGCGCCACCAGGCGGTCGACGACGACGTCGATCGTGTGCTTGAGCTTCTTCTCCAGGGCGGGCGGGGAGGTCAGCTGGACGACCTCGCCGTCGACCCGGGCCCGGGCGAAGCCCTTGGCCTGGAGCTCCTTGAAGAGGTCGACGTACTCGCCCTTGCGGCCGCGGACCATCGGCGCGAGCACCTGGTACCGCGTGCCCTCGGGCAGCTCGAGCAGGCGGTCGACGATCTGCTGCGGCGTCTGCCGGCTGACCTGCTCGCCGCACACCGGGCAGAACTGCGTCCCGGCGCGCGCGAAGAGCAGGCGGAGGTAGTCGTAGACCTCGGTGATGGTGCCGACCGTCGACCGCGGGTTCCGGTTGGTCGACTTCTGGTCGATCGACACCGCCGGCGACAGGCCCTCGATGAAGTCGACGTCGGGCTTGTCCATCTGGCCGAGGAACTGGCGGGCGTACGCCGAGAGCGACTCGACGTAGCGCCGCTGCCCCTCGGCGAAGATGGTGTCGAAGGCCAGCGACGACTTCCCGGAGCCGGACAGACCGGTGAAGACGATGAGGCTGTCCCGGGGGAGGTCGAGGTCGACGTTGCGGAGGTTGTGCTCGCGCGCGCCCTGCACGAGGAGTCGGTCGTTCACCGGATCATCCTACGTCGGGTCGACGCCGAGCGTACAGGCGTTCGAAGCCACGGGTCCCCACGGTGGCGTGCCGGACGGCCCGCGGCGAGACTGGTCCGCGTGACGACGACGCCGCGACCCCCCGCTCCCCCGCCCCCTCCCGTTCGCAGGCCGGTGGTCCCGACCCCGATCGCGGACTACGCCGTGCTCGGCGACGGCCGCACCGCCGCCCTCGTCTCGCGCACCGGGTCCGTCGACTGGCTGTGCCTGCCGCACTTCGACTCGCAGGCGTGCTTCGCGGCCCTCCTCGGCGCCCCCGAGCACGGCCGCTGGCTCCTCACGGTCCGCGACGCCACCCGCATCACCCGGCGGTACCAGGACGACTCCTTCGTCCTGGAGACGACGTACGAGACGCCCACGGGCACCGCTGTGGTGGTCGACGCCATGCCGCTCGCCGACGACCGGGCGGACCTGGTGCGTACCCTGCAGGTGCTCTCCGGGACCGTCACCGTGGAGCACGAGTGGGTGGTGCGCTTCGGCTACGGGAAGATCGAACCCTGGGTGAACCGGGTCCGTGATCCGCACGGGATCCCGGCGATCCGCGCGATCGCCGGCCCCGACGCCCTCCTGCTCCGGGGCGACCCCCTGCCGCGCGCCGAGGACCACCGGCACCGGGACGTGTTCGAGCTCGGCGAGGGCCCTCCCCTCGAGTTCGGGCTCACGTGGACCGCCTCCTGGGACCCGGTCCCGGCGCGGCTGCCCATCGGGGAACGCCTCGAGGCGACCCGCATCCGGTGGGCGCAGTGGGCGCGCGCGTCGGACTACGAAGGCCCGTACCGCGACGCGGTCGTGCGGTCCCTGCTCGTGCTGCGCCTGCTGACGGACGCCCGGACCGGCGGCATCATCGCGGCGCCCACGACGTCCCTGCCCGAGGACTTCGGCGGCGAGCGCAACTGGGACTACCGCTTCGTGTGGCTGCGCGACGCCGCGCTGACCCTGGAGGCGCTCCTCGAGCACGGCTACCGGGCCGAGGCCACCGACTGGCGCGACTGGCTGCTCCGCGCGGTCGCGGGCGACGCCTCGGACCTGCAGGTGATGTACGGCACCGACGGCCGCCGCGAGCTGCCGGAGGTCGAGCTCGACCACCTCCCCGGCTACGCGGGCTCGCGTCCCGTGCGCGTCGGGAACGCCGCCGTCGACCAGATCCAGCTCGACGTGCTGGGCGAGGTCATGACCGCCCTGCACCTCGCCCGGTCGTGCGGGCTCGAGGACACCCCCGACACCTGGGCGCTCCAGCGGCTGCTCGTCGACGACCTCACCCGGACGTGGCACCACGCGGACCGTGGGATCTGGGAGGTCCGCGGCGAGCCACGCCACTTCACCCACTCGAAGATCATGGCGTGGGCCGCCGTCGACCGTGCCGTGCGGGCGGTCGAGGAGCACGGCCTCACGGGACCGGTCGAGCGCTGGCGCAGGGTGCGCGAGGAGATCCACGCCGACGTGCTCGAGCACGGCTACGACGCCGAGCTGGGCACGTTCGTGCAGTACTACGGCGGCACGAACACCGACGCGGCGCTGCTGCAGATGGTGCAGGTGGGGTTCCTTCCGCCCGACGACGAGCGCTTCCTCGGCACCCTGGCGGCCATCCGCGCGGAGCTGGAGGTCGAGGAGGGCCTCGTGCACCGTTACCTGCCGGGCGAGACCGACGACGGGCTCGAGGGGGACGAGCACCCGTTCCTCGCGTGCTCCTTCTGGCTCGCCGACGCGCTCGCGCGCTGCGGCGACGTCGACGGGGCGACCCGCGTCCTGGACCGGCTCACCGGGCTGCGCAACGACCTGGGCCTGCTGTCGGAGGAGTACGACGTCCACGGCGAACGGATGGCCGGCAACTTCCCGCAGGCGCTCTCGCACCTGGCGCTCGTGCGCGCCGTGCACAGCCACGACCTCGCGGTCGAGCGCGAGCGCCGGGCCGCCCGTCGCGCGCCGGTGCGGAGCTGATCGTGGCGTGGGGTGACGTGACCCCGGGCGGGCCGAGCGCCGTGCTGGAGCTGGACGAGGTCGTCGTCCGGAAGGCGTCGGTGGGCCCGATGGACAACAACGCCTACCTGCTCACCTGCCGGCACAGCGGCGAGCAGCTGCTGGTCGACGCCGCTGCCGACCCGGGCCGGCTCCTCGCCCTCGTGCGCGAGGGCGGCGGCGGGCGGGCGCCGCTCTCGGCGATCGTGACCACGCACCGCCACGCCGACCACCACGGCGCGCTCGAGCGCCTGGTGGCCCTGACGGGCGCGGCGACGCTCGCCGGCGCGGCCGACGCCGACCACCTGCCGGTGCCCGTCGACCGCCGGCTGGAGGACGGCGACGTGATCCGCCTCGGCGCGCTCGAGCTGACGGTCGTGGCCCTGCGCGGGCACACACCCGGGTCCGTCGCGCTCGCCTACCGGGAGCCGACGTCGGCGCGCACGCCCGGCGGCGACCCCGGGCGTGTCCACCTGTTCACCGGGGACAGCCTCTTCCCCGGGGGTCCGGGGCGCACGCTCGACCCGGAGTCCTTCCGGTCGCTCATGACGGACCTCACCGAACGCGTCCTGGACCGCTTCGACGACCGGACGTGCGTGCATCCCGGTCACGGCCGCGGGACGACCCTCGGTGCCGAGCGGCCGCAGGTCGCGGGGTGGTGGGCGCGCGGCTGGTGACGGCCGGCGCCGCTCAGTCGTCGCCGCCGGGGCCCTTGCCCTTGCCGTGGCCCTTGCCGGGCCCGTCGTCCTTGCCAGGGCCACCGTCGCCCCGCGGTCCGGCCGGACCCGGCGCGGCCTGCTCGGCGGCCGCCTGCTCGGCCGCAGCTTGCTCCGCCGCTGCCTGCTCGGCGGCTGCCT